>JACSRV010000016.1 GCA_014879545.1 Chitinophagaceae bacterium
GGTGCCGGAAGCGATCATCGCCCGGCCCAAATCGGGAATGATGGTGCCGGTGCGGTTCTGGTTTCAGGGCGACATGCGCCGCTATGGGAAGAAATTGCTTTCCCGTTCACAAATCCGGCGTGGCGGTTTGTTCAACCCGGACTATGTGGAACGCCTGCTGAATTATGAAATGGAAGGTGTGCCCGGCCTGCGCCATGGCCTGAAGCTGTGGATGCTCGTTACTTTCCTGCTGTGGCACGAACAGATGGTGGAAAATTCTCTCACCCCGTGAGGCAGGCAACACCAACAGACGAACGATGCAATCAAGTATCATTTTTAGGGAAATTGAGCAGGAATCATATCCTTTCATCCTATCATTCCAGAGTGATTTTGCTAAAAAACAGTGAGTTGTATTGTGACAACAAGGTTTGTCATAATAATGTCACGGAGGGTGCTCCAAGCGAGACACCGGAGGCTGACCCCCAAGCTCAATACTGTTGAATTAAGCCTCTATCCTCCGTATATCTTGTCATGACACAGGATATGCGGAATCACATAATCATTTGTAATGCGGACGCTTCGCGTCCGCGACAATGGGATCGGAGTATATGTTTAAGGTTATTCAAACCAAGGAATTAAATAAGTGTTTTCGCGTGCTTTATAAATATGGAAAGAAAGGAAAAGATGCGATTACTAAGGTGCGAGCCGCGTTGGCAGAAGCTGGTACCGAAGGTACGATTACAAGCTTAAAGCGAACGAATCATGGGGAATCAAGACTCGATAATGTTGAGAAATATGACTTGGGAGATGGCTATAGGCTCGTTGTTCAGTTGGTCGACGGTAAGGATAACGTCAGAGCTTTCCTCTTCACAGGCGATCATGAAGATTGCGAGCAATGGCTGGAAGCACACAAGGACTACACGTGGGTAAAAAGCAAAAAAGATCAGACGCTAGATTTTGTTCAAGTGTCGGAAAAAGAACCTCGAAGCCTTAGGGTTGTTAACCCTGATATTGATTCTGCCGAAGAATTACGAGCACTCCCGTTACTTAGGCATTTAAAACCTGAACACTGGCGATCATTAGGAATCAACGACACCTTAAAGGAATATGTCCTGAGTATTATACCTGAAAACTGGGAGTGTGACCCAAACGGCATCTTAGGATATATCGAAGAAATAGACAGTGTAGAACGAGCCATTTTCTTCGGTGATCTATTTTCTCATTCGCATAAAGGTGAGTTAAGTGAGCTAAAAAGAAGAATCACTCTTGAACTCGGTGAAGCAATAGTTACCAGTGGTGCTGACCTAGCCCAGAGCATATACGAGCCACAGAATAGTGAGATATTTGTGACGTGGGAGGAAGTTTCAACTTTACCTGAAGACTCTTCGTGGGCTGACTGGTTACTTTTTTTACATCCTGAGCAAAAATCTTTGTCACTTAAGGAGTTTAGGGGAACAGCAAGGCTGCGAGGCGTATCCGGCAGCGGAAAGACGTGCGTTATGCTACATAGAGCAAGATTTCTGGCCAAGAAGTATAAAGAACCTATACTGCTGATCACCTTAACCGAAAGTATGCGAAAGCTCCTGGATTCCTTGATTAAGGAACTCTGCGGTGTTGAATCCTCATGTATTCACACGTTCACTATAAACGGTCTAGCACAGTTTATTATAAAAGAATTACATCCAAAAGGCGAGTCTGCCTACAGAATGATAACTGACCAAATAGCAAACAATATTAAATCAGATACAGTCAGCTTCGTTCGGAACCATGAGTTGTTCGCGCAAACGAAACTTGGTGCGCTAGAGTACATTGATTTAAAGCGGTTTATTGAAGATGAAGTCTTCTATATTCGAAGCAGGCTAAAACATTCTGAGTTTGAGATGTACCTAGATACGCAAACGTTCAAGCGTTACGGTCGAGTAATGGCTCTGACAGGAGAAGGTCGGCAAGTATTTTTTGATGCTTCTCGTTACAAAGTTGATTCTCTTAAGAAGCTGTTCGTATTGGATTATGAAGGCGTGGTATCTGCTGCGATTTCGTTGCTGACGAACGACGCTCAATCTCTTGAATCATTTGGGTGGGCTGCGATCGATCATGATGAGCTTGTGCATTCATTAGCATCTTTTTCGCCTTATCGATGTGTTTTGGTTGATGAAGTGCAAGATTTATCACAACTTGAGGTAGCAATGATAGGTGCTCTTCCAGTCAGGGGTGGTACAAATATTTCGAAAACGGAGAATGGCTTATTCCTAGTTGGTGATGGCGCACAAACTTTATACAATAAAGGGTTTGCTCTAAAGAATTGCGGAATTAACGTACATAATCGCAGCTATGTTCTGAAGAAAAATTATAGAAATTCAAGAGAAATAATGCTTGCGGCATTTGCTCTTATAGAGAAATACAAGTTCGCGGATGTGGATGAGGATAACATAGATAACCCAACAAAGCCTGACTTAGCGGCAAAGACGGGAGAGAGGCCATATATCGTTAAATGCAAGAATGAAGATGATGAAATAAAGTTCATTTGCAGCACAATCAAGAGTGCCGTAGATGACTATCAAAGCATTGAAGATACCGATGAGTATCCCGAGGTCTGTGTAATTGGCCCAAATTCAATAATAAGGCGTAAGATAGCCAATCAACTCAATCAATCACTGATAAAAACCACCGAACTCAAGCAATCAGATGGCATAGAGTCTAAGAATAGTATTCTGATTAGCACAATTGAGTCTGCAAAAGGGCATGAGTTCAGGCAAGTGTTCATTGTTGGCGTTATTGAGGGAGCAATGCCGCATAAGTATGCAGGCGGCGAGGACATGGCTCGGGAGGCATCGAGATTATATGTCGCAATGACGCGGGCACAGGAGCGGCTTTTCATCTCATACAATATTGATAAGCAAAATCAGCCTAGTCGATTTCTAATTGATGTTCAGACGCACTGTGACGAGTATGAGTGGGACTCGTGTAGGTTGAAATCGATTAAATAACATATATGACAATCATGTGCATTAGAACAGCAAAAAGTGTCGTTGCGCTCTGCTTTTTGCTACCGGTGATGGAAGCTACGCCTTGAACTAGGATCATTCACTTTGGAATGAAATCGCAATTGAAGCACTGTGAAATCTAAGCTCTCATTTTCTTGAGTGAGAATATCCAGCACGAGCATCGTGGGTGGTGCTGCTCACAATCAGCTCAGCGGTATCACCGTGCGGTTGATCATCGGATGATCGTCATCGCGCGGCCCGAAATCGCTGTCGGGATGCCAAGCGACCACATCCAGCGCCACTTCCTCGGTGAAAAAGGAATGCAGGCAACCGCTTGGGATATACCAGCCCATGCCCGGCCGCAGCGGAAACACGCCATCCGGGGTACGGCACTCGCCCGTCCCATGCAGGATGACCCCGATCCGCGCCGAGGGATGAGTATGGGGTGTCTGGTCGGTATGCGGCGGAATGTGC
>JACSRV010000041.1 GCA_014879545.1 Chitinophagaceae bacterium
AGATGTGTATAAGAGACAGATTTTTTAACATTTATTTCTACAGATAAACAAGGCTCAAAGCCTCGTTAACACTGCCAACAGGTGCCAGGCATGCCTGGTCTGAACAAACAAATATAGACAAATTACCGCCAAAATATTTTTTTTGCAGAATCGGCAATTCGCATATTTCTTTTTCGCAAGTAATGGCAAATGCGTGCGGTAAGCAGTTACGCTTAACGTTTTTAACGGCCTCTCCTCGCTCCGCCCCCGCGCGTCTTCATTCCGGCTACACTGCGTTGCGCCAGTATTGCCCAATAACTGAACGAATGGGCATACCGGCTTGCAGTTACGGCCATCGCCCGCACCATCACCTCACTTCGCTCCACCCACTCGCTGTTATCAAGGCACATACCACACAGCCACAGGTTGTGCGCCATTACGGCATTGCCCGATGGCATCGCACCGTCATAGAGGTCAACCTTTCTGACCGGAATATCTTTTTGAGAGGCGGGAGAGTAATAGAAAAATCCGTCCTCACGCCCGAATTCAGCGATCACCGTATTCAGGAGTTCGCCTGCCCTCAACCCATACTGTTCATCGCCGGTTAGCGAGAGCAATTGCATCAGTGCCTGAATCAGATAGGCGTAGTCATCCAACTTGGCGGTGATCTTAGCGACACCCTGTTTCCAGGTATGCAACATGCGGCCGTCAGACAATGCAAACTTGTCCAGCATCCATGCAGCATGTTCCACTGCTCGGGCTTTGTACTCATCGTTGCTCAATGCCACAGAAGCCTTACTCAGCGCGATATTCATCAGTGCATTCCACGCCAGCAGACTCTTGTCATCCGTTAGCGGACGCACCCTGTTGGCACGCGCTTTCAGCAGTCGCCCCTTCACCTCATTCACCATTCGCAAAACCTCCCTTTCGGTAGTTTGGAACGTCTCAGCTACACTGCTTAACTTAGTAGCAACATGCAGGATATTTGTCTCCTCCCAATTACCCTCCATCACCACGCCAAAGTACATGGCAGCCACTCCCTTTTCATCACCGGAATTAGCTATCCAGTCTTCCCATGTCCATGTGTAAAACTTACCCTCTACACCCTCGCTATCTGCATCCAATGCGCTGTAGTATCCGCCCGTGCCGTCTGTCAATTCACGCTCCGCAAACGCTATGGTCTCTTCGATTACTTCTTTGTAGCGTGCATTGCCGGTAACGGAATAAGCATCGCACAACGACATGATTAGCAAGGCATTATCATAAAGCATCTTCTCAAAATGCGGTGCCAGCCAATCTGCATCGGTTGAGTAGCGTGCAAAGCCTCCGCCCAACTGGTCATATATGCCTCCTTCAATCATCTTATCCAGGCTTAATAATGCCTGATCGAGAGAAGGCTGATGGCTTGTATACCGATAATGTTCCAGCAGATAACTAATGGCCATTGTGCCCGGGAACTTCGGGGCCGCACCAAAGCCGCCCTTCTCCTTGTCGGCCATGCCCAAAAGATTCTCAGCCACCTGCGTGCACAGTTCCCTGGTAAGCGGTGTCTGTGCCGGTGTCACCCGCATAGATGCCTGCCGCAGATGTTGCAGCAGTTGCCCCGCCTGATTGGCTACCTCTTCCTGCTGCTCGTTCCATATCTGGTCCATGCGCTGCAATAGTTGCCCCCAGGACGGACGATTATATGCCTGCCGGGGCGGGAAGTAAGTGCCACCGTAAAACGGTGCTCTGTCAGGTGTAACGAATACGTTCAAAGGCCAGCCACCACTGCCACTGATGGCCTGCACGGCATCCATGTACATATGATCCACGTCGGGGTGCTCTTCCCTGTCCACCTTGATGCAGATGAAATGATCGTTCATGTAGGCCGCAATTGCCGGATCCTCAAAACTCTCACGCTCCATAACATGGCACCAGTGACAGGCGGCATATCCGATACTCACCAGTACCGGTTTGTGTTCCCGTTTTGCAATTTCAAAGGCTTCATCGCACCATGGATACCAGTCCACGGGATTATGAGCATGCTGAAGGAGATAAGGACTCTGTTCGTTGATCAATCTATTGGCCATGCGGTAAAGGTACAGACAGCCGCTAACAGGCACATACAGGCAGCCTTACCTATTGTCTATAAACCAATAACCGACACCCTATCAGAAAGTAGAGAAACGGCCGGTGGCATGTTGCGCATCACCTGTGCGGTACGCCCTGTAGAAGTAAATACCCGGCACCAACTCGGCAGTGGCTTTACCGGTAGAAAGGTCCAGAATCGATACGGCCCTGCCCACAAGGTCATACAGTTCTACCCTGTAATAGGCACCTGCGTCTGAAATAAGTGTAACCTGACCCGACTGGCCACCGGAAACTATTATCGACGGAGCTGACACAGAGACCGGCACAACCTCTGTGGTAGTGCCTGTGCGCACCGTATCCTTGATGGTGATGCTGAAGCACGCATTTTTAACGGTAAGTGATACCGTATAGATACCTGCGGCAGCATAGGTATGAGAGGGATTTGCAGCCGTGTCTGTGGTGGTATCACCGAAAGACCACAAATAACCACCGGCACGCTGCGACTTGTTGGTAAATGTGATACCAACACCACCGGTATGCGCCTTTGTAAATGACGCATGGGGATAACGGCCGTATTGCTGCCATTGAGTGATGCTGTCGAACACCACCTTGTCGGCAATACGCTGAAGGGTGCTCACTGTGGTGGCCGGAAGACCACCGGTGTAGGTGCTGCCCATACTGCGCTTATTGAAGATGGAAGCATAAAACACACATGCCTGCAAATAACCGCCCGACAGTGACGGATGCGACTCGTCTGATACAAAAAGGTCAATGGTCGGAAAACTGTCCACAACCATCTTCCAGGCTGCACCCACAGGAGCCACGGACGCATCGTTGTCCTGCGCCATCTGCATGTAGCTCTCGCGTAGCCTGCCTTGCATGCCTGCATAGGTGCATACGGGCGGGTAAGACGGACAGTTGGCTGCGTCACCGTTCTTGCGGCCCCAGGTCATCATGAACATGGTCTCTGTGCAGGTGTCGTTGGCGTTAATGAAGCTGTCCAGGCGGGTGGCATAAGGGTACACCTCGGCCGCAACTTGTGTTGGCGAGAACGATGGCTTCTGACTTTGTTCCTGCAGCACAACCACATCCCACGACTGAGCAAATATACCCGCTATGGTAGTGGCATTGGTAGTATGTTGCTCGAAGGTATAACCACCCGGCGCCGACATGTCGAATATCAGCGTATCGCCATTGGCTGCCGCCAGATCGCGCAGCATGGTAGGCATACTGTTGGTGTAGGTATAACTATTGCCGATAAAATACACTTTACGCACTGTGGCGTTTAGCGAGAGCGCACACAAAAGTGTGAGTGCTGATAGGAAAATGTGCTTTTTCATACTATTGACTTTTACGTCTTTGTCTTAGTCTTCTTTTGCTGCTTTCTTCTTCCACTCGGCCGCCTTGTCTTTGTTGCGCTCGGTGCCTGTTCCGTACTCGTAGAACTCACTCAGCAGGGCCATAGCGTCTTTGTCGCCTTTCTGTGCTGCCTTCAGCATCCACATAAAAGCCTTTGTATCATTCTGACGAATGTCGCCGAGACCTTTGTAGTAAATGAACCCTACCCAGAAACAACCTCCCGGATTACCCAGTTCGGCCGACTTCATGGCCCAGTCCAGGCCCTTGCGGTAGTCGCTGCTTGTGGCGCGTTCCTTGTTAGTATAAATGTTGGCCACTACCGCCATCATCTCGTCGTCGTTGGTGCGTTTTGCCGTCGTCTCAAACCAGTCGAGCAGACGCTGTTTCTGCTCTTCCTTCAACTCGCCGGAGTTGTAAAGTGTAAATAGGTTATTGGTAGAGAAGTTGCGCTGCGCACCGGTGTAATTTGTGAGCTCCCGGTCCTTTATCAGCATCTCCATACCCTTGCCCGGATTACGCTTCACACCGATGCCCATTACATAAAAGCCACCCATGTAGAAACAAGCATCAGGATTGTCGTAACCTGCGTGACGTTTCATCCATGCAGCCACATCTTCCTTGTTCACGCCGGGACACTCATCCTTCATCACTAACACACCCACCGGCTTCACCGATATGCTGTCACCGGCATCAGCGGCCTTCATATACCACTCAATAGCCTTGAGGCAGTCGTTGCCGAGATCGCTCTGCGCGTAGTAGTCGCCCAGGTAGCGCATAGCTTCGGGTTCGCCCTTATCGGCAGCCTTCAAAAACCAATCAGAACCGCGCTTGGGTTCTGCGGGCATACCCTGTCCTTCCATATAGCAGAATCCGAGCGCTATCATCGCATCCACATCACCTTTGTCGGCAGCTACTGTGTACCATTTTACAGCTTCAGGCATGTTTACCGGCACACCCTTTCCGTCTTCGTACATCTCGCCCAATTCATAGGCGGCGTCAGAGCTTCCGGCGTTAGCAGCCTTCTTCATCCAATCAATAGATTGTTTAGGGTCCTTCTTCACACCGAGGCCCTCTTTGTACATCTCGCCCAGCCAAAGCATGGCAGAGGGATTCTTTTTGGCGGCGCTCTTGGCAAGCCACTTCTGCGCGGTGGCATAGTTCTTCACCACCCCCGTGCCGAAGTAATAATACTGCCCCATCTGAAACAAGGCATCTGCATTACCCTTGGCTGCAGCAGCTTTGGTGGCGGCCAGCTCTTTGGCTGTGGGCACGGCCGGCTTTTCCAACTGACTATATCCTGCGAACGAACACAGAATACACGCCAGCAATAACGTCAAAAATCTCATGGGCGCAAAAGTACGGACTTCACGTCTATTCGGTAGCAGTCTGAGGTACCTCGTCCCCCTTTTTGCGGGTCAGGAACCAGAGAACAGCACACAATACTATGCCCAGCACCGACATTAATAACCCTTTGTTAAAGTAGCGCAGGCCATACACCATCTCTATACTGTGCTGCCCACGCGAGAGCATCACACCGGTCATACCGGCGAAAACGACCTGCTTCGGTTGCTCCTTGCCATCTACCTTGAGGGTCCAGCCACCGTCGTAGGGAACAGATAGGTAGAGCATCTTATCCTCGGGCAGGTTCACGTTGCCGGCAATCCTGGTGTCGGTGACCGTGGCGCCGGTCATACTGTCACGGCCGAGGTCGGCAATACGCTGCGCATACAGGTCCATTGTGAACATGGATGGCGCTGTTGTATCCTGCAGGCGGTATTCGGTCATGCCCTTTATCTTGCTCACATCTTCATCAGGCACCACACAGGCACTCAACGATACGAAGTCCTTCTGGGTGGTATTCAGCGCATCGTAAACGCTCTCCTTAATGTATTGCCTGTAGGTAAAACCGAACGGCAGCAGCAGCTTATTGCGGAACACCTTCACATCGCCGAACTGTGCTATGGAATCGCCAATGAGGCGCCACAGCGGCACAGCGTTGTTCTTGTCCAGCATGTACTTAACACGGTTCGCCGACTCGAGCATGGGGCGCCCCATGAGGCCACGTGCCCAGCGCGAATCGAGCTCGCTCTTCCTGTCTGACACCCCTACCAGCTGCAGGTAGCGGATGTAGTAGAGCTGATTGAACGGGTTGTAGCCGCAAGTACCATAGTAGCCCTGTGCCTGCGCATCGTTCAGCGAGTAGTGGATGGCCGGCGATGACGCATAGCTCTTGTCCACCCTATAGAACGACTTATCGGAGCCCTGTATGAACTTGAGCGCATCGACGGTGTAGTCGTTATAGCCCTTCTTCTCGGTCAGTTCCTCGGCGGTGATGGGGTCGCGGTCGTTGACGGTGATGCCTGACATGTAGATCAGCTCGAATGCCACCAGACCCAGGAAGATGTACTTCATATAGGCCGGTCCGTCCTTCTTGCCCAGCATGAACAGTAAGCCACCGTACACCAATATGAAGAAACACACGAATGTGAACACCGGTGAGTTGATGACGTCCCTATCGGGGAAGAAAGGATAGTTGAGCAGGAGGAACAAGACCACCACTGTTACTATCAGCACCACGAGATTCACCTTGCGGTGCCTGATGATGAGGTCGAGAGCCATGAGTGCATAGTACATGAGGAACATGGCCACCACTATTGAATATGCCCGGTAATAGTCGCCGGTGAACAGCCAGAAAGCATACCTGAAATACGGGAACACGATAGGCATGAGCCAGAACGCCAGGAACGCGATGAAGAAGATGCGCACCTTCTTTTGCAGGAAGGGGAACACCTGCGGCATCAGCAACAGGCACGGAATACCGCAGTAGAACAACGGCGCCTCCAGCGTATTCTGCCAGCCCTTGAAGTTGCTGCCTGCGCCCAGCAGATCGCTGGAGAAGAAGCGCGTAACGGCAGTACCTAACTGAAACTGGTCGACGGTGCCAAACATAGGCGCCGCCTTGAGTATGCTTGCGTATGACGTATTGCCGCTACCACGAGGACTCTCCAGCAGCTGCACCACGTTCTCCAGCATGAAGGGGCCGCTTATGAGGATGCCCAACACACCGGCACCGGCCATCTTGGCAAACAGCAGCGCGCCGCTCTTCATATCATAACCACCCACCTGAACCATGCGCAATACCGCGTAGCCGACCAGGAAAAGCCCGTACACATACATATTGAACGGCTGCGAGAGGAAGATGAGGAAGATGCCGAAGGTGAACACCAGCCACTTGCCCCGGGAAAACAACATCTCGAAACCGAGCAACAAAACAGCGAGGTTGAACGTCTCGAAAGAGAAGAGGAACCAGCCGCCGCCCAGCACCATAAAGGCGCAGAACGAAAAGAACAAACTACCAACGACACTGGTATAGGCCGTGAGACCTACATACCTGAGGTAGTAAAAGAACACCACTCCGGTGAGGATGATCTTTGAGAACTCCTTCCAGGCGGTGCCGAAGATGATGCTGTCGGAGCCGGAAAGGAACATCAGCAGATCGAACGGATCGCGGAGGAAGAAGGGGAATATGCTTTGCCCCATGCCCATGCTCCACGACCACGACGGCCAGCCGTGTTTTGCCATATAGTCTGCCACGCCATGTGTAACGGCGTAGGAGTAGTTGTATGAGTCGCTGCCTATGTCTTTGAAATAGTAGGCATTATGAAACAGCAGGTAGTCTTTATATATAAAGAACGCCATGAGCACCAGCAGACCCAATGCAAGGTAAACCGCCTTGTTACCTATCTTATCAAAGATATCGGGGGTAGAGGGGGCGGGAGTGGCGACCTCTTCGTGCACGGGGACCGGAGCCTTGGGGACTTGCTGCCTTTTCTTAGATGACACAGTATGAAAATTTTATATTGTGCCAAAGTACAAAGAAGAGGGCAAGTAACAAAGTTGAGAGCGGGAGCGGGGAGCGAAGAGCGGTGTTTGCGCAGAAATTTTTCCGATTTTCTGCCTCTCGGGTAGTGACCATTGAAAATCAATGATCTATGACCAAACGGGCACATTTTTCGCTGCAAAACTGCGCAGTTACTTCCCGAAAACTGCGCAAAAACTGCGCACTTGCTTCTCACTTTCTGCGCACTTGCTTCTCAAAAACTGCGCTGGATAGTCCTGAAATTGGTTTACACTTTGGTTACATAATCCTGAAATAGGTTTACAAATGTCGGGTAACGGTGATCCAAACTGATAAAATTATCCGCGCGGGCGTAAAGGTATCGGGAGGAAGTGATAGGGCAAAGAAGAAAAATCTATGATAATGCGTTTTCGGTAGTATGACAGAAATTTGATTCAGCTGCATCGTGGTGAATAGGTTCACAGAACGAGTTTAATTCGGGTTCCGGATGCCCTTCGGAACTTCCCGGAATAAGGAGGTAGCGCGGGACGGTTTCCGGAAGGTTACTTTACAGGCATTTGCTATTTTTGGAGCACATGAACCGATCGACATTCAAGATCACAAAAATGGATTGCCCGTCGGAGGAGCAACTGATCAGGATGAAACTGGAACCGCTCACCGAGGTGCGTAGAATAGATTTTGATATACCCGACCGACGGATCGTTGTGTATCATGACGGCGACAGCAGCATTATTGACAGCGCGCTTGCTGCGCTGCAGCTCGGGTCGACACTGGAGCATACCGAGACCACGCACGACCTGACCGGCGAAAACACGGATGCAGGCGATAAAAAACTGCTGCGTATGGTGCTGGCCATCAATGCTGCTTTTTTTGTTGCAGAAATGACAGCAGGACTGCTGGCCAACTCTATGGGACTGGTGGCTGACTCGCTGGATATGCTTGCCGATGCCATTGTATATGGTATGAGCCTTGCCGCAATAGGGGGCGCCATGACCCGCAAGAAACTCATTGCCAGGTTGAGCGGCTACTTCCAGCTAGTTCTGGCACTGGCGGGACTGGCAGAGGTGGTGCACCGGTTTGCCACCAATGAGGGTATTCCACAACACACCACCATGATCGTGGTGTCTTTGTTTGCCTTGACGGGTAATGCGGCATCTCTTTATCTGCTACACAAACGCAGGAGCAAGGAAGCACATATGGAGGCGAGTT
This sequence comes from Chitinophagaceae bacterium, assembly GCA_014879545.1. Lineage (GTDB taxonomy): Bacteria > Bacteroidota > Bacteroidia > Chitinophagales > Chitinophagaceae > Nemorincola. The sequence continues at coordinate 8,480 of JACSRV010000041.1, forward strand.
ACATTTTCACGTCGAACGATGTGATCGCTAACATTGGTGTGGTACTTGCCGGGGTGGTTGTGTATGTAACGCAAAATGCACTGCCTGATCTTGTGATAGGCACATTGGTGTTTTTCCTGGTGGTGAGGGGGGCGGTACGTATTCTTCAGCTGGCCAAGTAGCAGTAGCTGCTGTACCGAAATAAACGAGAATCTCTTTGGCGGAAACGGGTGTTACAAACCTACCTGACGGCTAGCAGGCGCCGCACCGTGACATCCTTCCGAAAATAATCGGGACAGGCTGTCACAGACAAGGACGAGTGAAGAGGGGCGTTACAAACGCGGCACCACCGCATCCTCGTCACAGACGAGGACGAGTGGGGCGTGACAAAACTACCTGACGGCAGCTATGCCTTACCGCAGCATCCACGTCACAGACGAGGACGAGTGTAACGTCAGTTGATCTTTTGAATTGCTTCCAGTACTCTCTGTTTATATGCAATCACCTCCGGCGACTGATCTGCTGTATTAGCAAGGTCGATGTGATACTTCTCTCTTGATTCAACCTGAGTTTCAATGTACATGCCGCCTTGTCCCGCACAGTCGGGGCAACCAAATGTTCGGCTATCGTTCTTCAACAATTCTCCCGGGATCTTATTTATAAGGTCGGCAACTTCACTCCTTTTCGCGTCGCTCAAAATGCGGGTTGCGGAATACTCGGGCCACTTACCCGCAAGTTCGGTTATCAGTTCATCTGAGCTGAGGCTATGCTCATCGAGGCAGTAGAGTTTTACACAATCCCCGGAACAGGTTTTGTGGTAGGTGCCAAACACAATGCGGGTTACGGGGTCTCTGTTGAGCTTCCTGCATGACGATACACTCAAGCCCATAACCAAAAGTAAAAAAACACGTAACTTCATGATGATAAGAATCCTTAATACCCTTCAGTTAAAGTTCGGAATATCAGTTGGAAATCCCTAATGAAAACAACCATTCGTTATACCTTATTTTTTTGGTCCTCCTTCATCCTTTGCAGTCAGAAGGTGTCAGCAAATGCTGACACGCTCAAACTTGGCCGCATGCCGGAAATCATCTCCCACACCGCCACAGTTGGTTTATCCATTTCGAACTTTTCAATAGCAGGCATTACCCCATTCGATCATTTGATGTTCACCGGCTACATAGCCAATCAGCTAGGTGGCTATGCTGAATACGCACTGAATAACGGACCGAGACCATTGAAAGTTTACATGGGTTACAATGAATGGAATTTGCATCCCTTCTTCGACAAGATATTATACGAACCTGCACCTTACACTTCTTACCGATTCGTCAGACAGTATGTGCAGTCATCAAGAAATTTCAATGAACCCGGCGCACTTCGCTACAGAAAAGGCTACAGAATGATAGATGCTGCCGCTAATACCGAGTATAGGATAGGAAACCATTGCTTTACAGGTGGAGTAGGCGCATCGCTGACATGGGGAACCAGCTATTATCTGGAGCAACGGTACTTCAATACCTCCTGGAACAGTTTCATGTATGTGATGCGGGAAAAGAAGGAAACATACTTTGGAATCTTTCTTCCGTTCCGGTATGATCTGAAATTTATTCGTGACAGGTTTTCAGCAGGTATACAGTGCAGCGCCCGGAAATATTTTGGCCTTCAGTCTGTGCAGATAGACTATGGTGTGCATCTGGCCGTTAATCTTCTCGCGTCCCGTTAGTCGGAACAGATAGGATAGCCCTCAGGGGCCCTCACTACGTAACAAACAAATTAAGAAGAACATAAAGAAGGGGCGTTACAAACGCGGTACCGCCGCATCCTTCCCGAAATAGTCGGGACAGGCTGTCACAGACGAGGACGAGTTGGTCAAACAACTTCACGAAAGTCAATACTACGGAGTAAATAAATGTTCATAAGAAGTATAGCCAGAACTACCCACCCAGTGCACAAAGGCAATACTGTCTTTCTTATAGTAATAATCGACCGTTTTTGTGTTTGGATAAGAAAGACTCATGTAAAAACGAATAAAGGAATCATTGAAATACTGATAATAGAGGGTATCATAATATGCTACCGGCGGCTGATATGGGGTGGGAAAACCAATACATGAGTCGTTATACACAACTATAGCAAACGAACCAGACAACGGACCGGTGGTATCATGAGGCGTACTACCACCATAGAAGTAATGGAAGTAACCATGCCAAATCCTTGTTCCACCCATTTTCTTTATCGAGTCCTTTGGAGTAAGAACTTTGGGCGCTGGCGGCACAGTTGGCTCCACAGGAGGTCGCTTGCATCCCAACGACAAACTAACTGCGAAACAAAACAATACAGCTTTCATAGTCCTACTTTGCTTATCAATAAAAAAATGAAGTGCATTTACTACTCAACAGTAATAATTATGCCCCTTCCAGGTATTGGCATATTATTTTTTCTTTGACTTCCGCTCCTTTCTAACCGCCTTTTTTATAGCGCTTTTCTTTGCCCACTGCGCCAACGAAGAATTGGCGTCTGTAGCCATTTCATCGAGCTCCTGCCTTGTTTTACCACGCAATGCGCGCCGCGTGACGTGATAACTTCTTGACATGTGAATTACAGTGCTTTATTCAATGATGTTTCCGTTCTTGCTTTTATCGACCTAAGTCCCCTCCATGGCAATAGGCTTGGAGAATGGCTCCATCTCTGTGAGTGGTTTGCCAAAGGCTATTTTGGGGTAGGTGTTGGTATGCGGATCGATCATGACCTGCAACAGTTGCGGGCGATTGGCGTTGTCGTCGTTCCACAGCCATTGTGCCGCATCGGCTATCTCGTCTTCGCGCTCAATGGTGCGCGCGTCTATGCCGTAGGCGAGGGCCACTTTGGCAAAGTCGGGCGCGGTATAACCCCACCAAGTGCTTTGGTAGCGCGAACCGAAGTAGGAATCCTGGAACTGACGGATCATGCCGAGGCTCTGGTTGTTCATGACAATGATCTTGATGGGCAGGTTGTTGCGCACGATGGTCTGCAACTCCTGAATATTGAGCTGCATGCTGCCATCGCCAATGATGGCGGTAACAGGCTTGTCGCCCATGGCAAATGATGTGCCCACGGCTGCAGGCAGGGCATAGCCCATGGCCCCCATGCCGGCAGAGGTAATAAACAACTGATCTTCGCCCAGCTCGAGCGACTGTGCCGCCCACATCTGATGCGCGCCCACGTCTATAGTGTAGGAGGTGGTGGCACCCGAGTGCTGCGACAGGGTGTGCATGAAGAAGTTGGGGTTGATGCCCCTGGTAACGACCTCTTTAATATCGGGCCATTCGGCCTTGAGGGTGGCTATCTGTTGCAACCACGCATCGGGGCGCGGGTATTGCTCGGCAGCACACAAGGTATTGAACGCATTGAGGAAGTCTTTGACGTCGGACACGATGGGCACACAACCTTTCACACGGTTGTTGATCTCGGCCTCTTCGCAATCGACGTGGTAGATGGTGCGGTTCTCGAAGAAAGCCACATCGGCGCCGGTCTGGCGGATATCGAGGCGGCTGCCCACTACTACCAGCAGATCGCAGTCGCCCAGTGTGATATTTGCCCAGCGGTTGCCGTAGGCACCTATGAAACCTACCCGCTGCGGATGTGCAAAAGGTATCGCATCAACAGCAAGCAGTGATGTAACCACAGGCAGGCCGGTCTTTTCTATAAATTCATTGAGCTGCGGAATAGCAAATGCTGCACGCACGCCACGGCCCACGAGAAGCAAGGGCCTTTTAGCCCCCTTGATGGCGGCTGACAACTGCTGCACCGATGCCGCGAGCGCGGCTGGCACTGCAGGTGTGGCAGGAGCGGTATATTCAGGTTCGGCCACATCGATATCGGCACGCTGCACATCCATAGGGATGTCTATGAGCACCGGACCGGGGCGACCTTCAACTGCTATTTCGAATGCTTCTTTGAGAATGGCGGGTATGTCCTCGGGCTGCTGCACGAGGTAGCTTTTTTTGGTGATGTGCTGCGCCATAGAAACGATATCGGTCTCCTGAAAGCCCAACTGGCGGATATTGCGGTCGCCCTTCTGCTCGTGGCGGTTGACCTGGCCGGTGATGAACACAGCAGGCGACGAGTCGAAATAACAACTGCCAATACCGGTGAGTAGATTGGTGGCACCAGGGCCACTGGTGGCCATGGCCACGCCTGGAATACCTGTGACACGACCGCAGGCATCGGCCGCGAACGCTGCAGCCTGCTCATGATGTACCGTTATGATGCGGACGTCGGTGTGCTGGAGAAACGAATCGAGGAGATGCGTGATCATGCCTCCGGTGATCTCAAAAACACACTTAACGCCTCTTTTTTCTATATATTTAGCTATATAATCGGATACCTTCATGTATTCGTCGGGGTTTGCCTGAGGTAAAGATAAATAAAAAACAATAGGTTGCTTGCGCCGGTGGCTGTTTTACAGGCAGTCAACTACGGTGGCAATCGTTGCATTTTATGAGTACTTTCGCCCTGCTGCCCCGGGTAAACGAACAACAGCAAACTGACAAGCTTTGATAGCGGAAAAAGACCTGCAACATATAGCGGCACATTGCCGACCGGTTTGGGAACAACTGAGGGGCAAAACCATTTTGGTAACGGGGGGCACAGGCTTCTTTGGCAAATGGATGCTGGAGAGTTTTGCCTATGCTAACGAGACGATGGCACTGAATGCCACCATGCTGGTGCTGAGCCGGGACCCGGACAGATTTGTAGCCGCGCATCCGCAATTGGGGAAGGCGTGTTTCAGGTATGTGCAGGGGGATATCACCTCTTTTGAAGTGCCGGAGGGTCCCGTGGACCTCATCGTCCATGCGGCCACCGACATGAGCGGCTACGGGCAGATGCAGCAGGCCACACGACTGTATGACAGCATCGTAGATGGCACGCGCCGGGTGCTGGACCTGGCGAAGGAGTGCGGAACGACATCGGTGCTGCACACGGGATCGGGCGCGGTATATGGTGTGCAGCCGCCGGAGATAACCCACATCAACGAAAACTACAAGGGCGCACCCGACCTATCCACCGCCGGTGCTGCATATGGCGAGGGAAAGCGGGTGGCTGAGCTGATGGCCAACGTTTACTACCACAACCACGGAGTGCCGTCTAAGATAGCGAGGTGTTTCGCGTTTATAGGTCCGTATATACCTATGGACGGCAGTTTTGCAGCGGGCAACTTTGTAAAGGCGGCAACGGAGGGAAAAGACATTGTGATAGCGGGTGACGGCACACCTTACCGGTCTTACCTGTATGCCGCCGACCTGACGATATGGCTGTGGCATATATTGCTGCGCGGAGAAAATTTGCGGCCGTATAATGTGGGATCGGACGAAGAAGTGACGATAGAAGAACTGGCGCGGCTGATAGCGGCACAGTCGGCCAAGGGCCAAACACAGGTGCAGGTGCTGACACCACGTGGCAACCAACCCGCCCAACGCTACGTACCCTCTGTGCAAAGAGCGAAGGAAGAATTAAATTTGAATATTCACACGAACCTCGCTGATGCGGTGAAGCGCACGATGGAGTTCTATACCAGATAAATTGCGACTGTGACAAAGAAACACATATCTGTAGTGACCCCTTGCTACAACGAAGAAGGAAACGTAGCCAACCTGGCCAAGGTGGTGGCCGGCATTTTTGCGGGACTACCCCAATATACCTACGAGCACGTTTTCATAGACAACTACTCGACCGACAACACAGTGAAGATATTGCGTGAGCTGGCAGCCGCCGACCCCAATGTGAAGGTGATACTGAACGCGCGCAACTTCGGGCACATACGATCTCCGTTCTATGGCATGCTGACGGTGAAGGGGGATGCGGTGGTATCGATCGTATCGGACTTTCAGGACCCGCCTGAAATGATAACACAATTCCTGCAGAAGTGGGAAGAGGGTTACAAGATAGTGATAGGCGTGAAGAAGCGCAGCCGAGAGAACCCACTGATGTTTGCAGTGCGGAAGGTATTTTACAACTTGCTTGCCAAGATGTCGGACAGCGGCGAAAGCCCGGTGAAGAATTTTACCGGATTCGGGTTGTATGATCAGAAATTCATGTCGGTACTGAGAACGCTGGATGATCCGTATCCCTACTTCAGGGGCATGATCACCGAACTCGGATTTGAGCGCTGCGAGATAGAATATACACAGCCGCAAAGAGCAGCCGGCAAAACCAAGAACAACTTCTTTACGCTCTATGATATGGCCATGCTTGGTTTCACCAATCACTCCAAGTTGCCGCTGCGTCTTGCCGCTTTCTTTGGTTTCTTCTCGGCCATACTGAGCCTGATGGTGGCTATTGCCTACTTTATCTACAAACTCATTTACTGGGACTGGTTCCAGGTGGGACAGGCGCCGCTGGTGATAGGTGTGTTCTTCTTTGCTTCGGTGCAGTTGTTCTTCATAGGTATCATTGGCGAGTATATAGGAGCCATACACACACAAGTGCGCAAGCGACCGCTGGTGATAGAGCGGGAGCGCATCAATTTTGATAAAGAATAGCCTTAAGGCAGGCCACCAACACACAATACAGGCACACCCTGCAGGCCGGGGCGAGCCATACCAAACTATTGCACTAATTTTGCATCATGTCGGAAAGCTATAAATCGGGCTTTGTCAATATTTTCGGTGCCCCCAATGCGGGCAAGTCTACCCTGCTGAACCTGATGCTGGGAGAGCGCCTTGTGGCCATATCGCCCAAGGTGCAGACCACACGCCACCGCATACTGGGCATCCTTTCGGAGCCGGGCTACCAGATCGTTTTCTCTGATACGCCGGGCATCATAGAACCCAAGTATAAACTACATCAGAAAATGATGATGCAGGTGAAGAGCGCGCTTGAAGATGCAGATGTGGCGATACTGATGCACGACATAACCCGGCCGATAGAAGAGTTTGACATGATAGCCGCACCGCTGAAACTGAAAGTGCCGGCCATAATACTGCTGAACAAAACCGATACGGTGAAAGACAAAAGCACCATTCCGGCTATTGTGAAGCAGTATGAAGAGCAATACAAAGGCTGGACAGTGCTGCCGGTATCGGCCAAAAAACAGACCAACACAGACAAGATATTGCCGCTGGTGCTGCAACTGCTGCCGGAGGGCATGCCGTTCTATCCGGACGACAGCATATCGGACAGAAATGAACGCTTCTTTGTGGCAGAGATGGTGCGCGAGCAGATCTATGCCCTGTATGATGAAGAGATCCCCTACCACTCGGCTGTGCTGATACAGGCATTTGAAGAAAAGACCACACTCACGGTCATCAAGGCCGACATCATAGTGAGCCGCGAGACACAGAAGATGATATTGCTGGGCAAGGGCGGCAGCATGATCAAACAACTGGGCATTAACGCACGCAAGGCAATAGAAGAATTCCTGCAACGCAAGGTGCACCTGGAACTGTTTGTGAAGGTACGGCCGAAGTGGCGCGACAACGAAAACTACCTACGCGAATATGGGTACAATTGATGAACGACCTGCTGTCACTCAGCCACTGAACAAGGTGTGGTATCAGGGCAAGGTAGCCGCGTTGGATATGCTGCGACTGGATCTGCTGCACCCGGTGGTATCGGGCAATAAGTGGTATAAGCTGCGCCTGAACCTGTCATACGCGCAGGATCACGGATTCAAGACCATTGTAACGTTCGGAGGTGGTTATTCCAATCATCTGGTTGCTACGGCTTTTGCAGCGCGGCAGTTCGGGTTGCGCGCGGTGGGTATTGTGCGCGGACACCATGACGTGCTGACACCTACCCTACAAGACTGTAAGGACTATGGTATGGAGCTGCTGTTTGTGTCGCAGGAGGACTTCCGCAACCGACATCAGCCGTTGTGGGCCGAACAGTTGGTGGCTCATTTCGATGAGATACTGATAATACCGGAAGGCGGCGCGAACGAACGTGGCCGCAAGGGGGCAGGACTGATAGACAGATTTGTGAACAGGAGTTACACGCATATAGCCATGTGCGTAGGTACAGGCACTACGCTGGCAGGGCTGCGCCAACAGCTGCCCGAAGAACAACACATACTGGGCTTTGTGCCTATGAAGCAGACCGACGAACAACGCCATTATATAAGCGAACATCTTCAGGGCATCAGCCAGTATTCGTGGTCGCTGGTGCCGGACCTGCGTTTTGGCGGCTTCGGGAAGTGGAAGGACGAAATGCTCGTATTCATGAACGAGTTCTACAAGGACCACAAGATCCCATTAGATATTGTGTATACCGGCAAGATGATGTACAACATCAAAGGCATGCTGGATGACAATTTCTTCTCCTCTTCCGACCGCATCCTGTGCATACACAGCGGTGGCCTACAGGGAAATGTATCGGTAAAAGGAGGTTTAGTGTATTGATGGGATTTAATATTTATCATAAATCTTTCACTCAATAGCATACCACAACAGAATGATTATAAACTATCGGTGATCTCAGATTGGACACATTCACGTGTGGCAGTAAAACAAAAGGCAAACTAGCGTCGCCGCGACGACGCGTTAGAAACATTGCATGGTTAAACTTTATTTTGGCAAGAATGTTTGGCAAACTATCAAGGTTGTAGTAGGCTCGTTTTTCAATTTCCTCTTTCCGAGGATTTGAAGCTAACATCTCAATTTTGGTTTTTGCTCTTAAGACGTTCCATCGCCGTAATGTATCGTCCAATATGAAGTAGTCATCAGCAAACTTAATATTTACCCCACCCATTGCTAGCAGCGTCAAACCGACTTCGGGTCTTATCCTGTCTCTTATACACATCTGACGCTGCCGACGACGGA
>JACSRV010000185.1 GCA_014879545.1 Chitinophagaceae bacterium
CCACTAGTGTTCGAAACCTTGTTGGTGTAATTTTGGCATGTGACAGTTAATGAAATACTGAAATTAATACCAGAGCAGACTTTTAGAGATCTGGCAGTAGAGACCAAAGTAGATAGCCAGGTGAAAAAGCTATCAGGAGAACTGATGTTTAAACTGATATTGTTTTCAATGCTCCGCAGTAACAAGCTTAGTTTGCGGGTAATGGAGACCTATCTACAATCGGCCAATTTCAAGTCGTTTACTGGTTATGACGTACTTGACGGGAAATACAATTCTTTAAGAGACCGCATTTGCACTATCAATTGTGATTATTTTGAACAGTTATTCAACACTATTTTCGGTATTTACAATAAATGCCTAAAAGAAGAAAAGGCGCTGTCGAAAGCAGATAGCACCTATGTCGCATTAGCAAGCAAGCTATTTTCTATTGGCATGGAAAACGGAACAAGTGACAAAAAGTTTGTGAAATATAGTGTGAACATCAAAGGTTCTTTGCCTTCTAAAGTAAAAGTCCATACGGCACAATCACATGTAAGTGAAGATTTGGCACTAAGGGAACTAATAGATGAAGATGACCAGCATAAAGAAAATATTGTTGTTTTCGATAGAGGTCTGCAATCCCGTCATTACTTTGAAAAGTTTACCGTCGAGAAGAAGCTTTTTGTAGGCCGTACCAAACCTAATGTACGATGTAGAGAAAAGAGCAATAACATTTTGCCACCAAAGCCAAATAATAGTACAGTTACACTGACAAGCGATACAACGGGCAACTTAATCAATCAAGATGAAAAGCCGACACAAGCACAGTACAGAGTGATCAAAGGCACTATAGATTCAAATGGCGATGCTATTTGCTTTATTACAAATATCCTGGATGAAGACCCTTATCAGATTGCTGCATGGTATAAACAAAGGTGGGAAATTGAAGTCTTTTTCAAGTTTATCAAGCAACACTTAAATGCCAAGCATCTAGTATCTCGTAGTCCGAATGGAATAAAAGTCATGCTCTACATGACCATGATTTTAGCAACACTCATTATAGTCTACAAAAAGCTAAATAAAATAGGAAGCTACAAAATAGCGAGACTGAAGTTCGAACTAGAACTGGACAATGACGCTATAAGGAATATTGTGACGATGTGTGGAGGTGACCCCAACAAGGCACCTCATCTCTTCAATTCCACCTGATTAGGTTTCGAACACTAGTGGCGTTGTACTCTGACCTTGGCCATTGCGGACGTGCGAACATACGTGTTACATGGATGTTCGTTAAGGTAAGTCTGGTCATCAATTATCTGGGTCAGGCAGCCTGGATAATGAACAGCGGTCATGCCACTTTGAGCGGGGCCAATCCGTTCTTTGAAATGATGCCGGCTTGGTTTCTATTGCCCGGGGTCATTATTGCAACGGCGGCCACCATCATAGCGTCGCAGGCACTTATAAGCGGTTCCTTTACCCTTATCAGCGAAGCAATGAACTTGAATTTCTGGCCTCGTGTTGCAGTTCGTCAGCCAACAGACATAAAGGGTCAGATCTACATTCCCAGTGTGAACACGATATTGTGGGCGGGTTGTGTGCTCATGATCCTGTATTTCCGAGGTTCGGCGCAAATGGAGGCGGCATATGGGTTCTCCATTACTGTAGCCATGATGATGACCACGGTGCTTCTCACCTATTATCTGCTGTATACCCGCAGGTGGAACAAGCTGGTAGTGCTGATGATAGTACTGTTGTTTGCCACTGTGGAGCTGTCTTTCTTTGTTGCCAACATTGCCAAGATAAAGGAGCGTTGGATGTTCCTGTTCTTTGAGTTGTTTATTTTCCTTACCATGTATGTATGGCACTATGCGCGTAAGATCAACAATCGTTTTGTGAGGTTCGTGGACATTGGTAAGTACATACCACTTATGGCAGAGATGAGCGTAGATGATTCGATTCCTAAATTTTCAACGCATCTCATTTATCTGACGAAGGCAAATACCAGAGGTAATATAGAGGAGAAGATCGTAAGATCCATTTTCGCAAGAAGGCCCAAGCGTGCAGATGTATACTGGTTTGTGCATCTCAATAGAACAGATCAGCCATATACATTAACCTACGACGTGTCGGAGCTGCATGACGATAAGGTAATAAAAATCAACATCAACATTGGCTTCAGGGTGCAACCGCGAACCGAGCTTTATTTCAAACATATAGTTCGAAAATTGGTCAGGCAGAAAGAGCTGAACCTGCACATACGGCCTGACGGCTCCTCTAAGTACAATTCAGAACCCGATTTCAAGTTTGTAGTCATAGAGAAATTCCTTTCGGTGGAGAATGAATTTGCAATAAAGGAAGGATTGCTGCTGAATGCCTATTTCATATTGAAGGGGTTGGGGCTGAGCGATGAAAAGGCCTTCGGTCTGGATAAAAATGATGTAATAACGGAACAAACGCCACTGGTTTACAATCCTATACAAACAGTGGACCTAACAAGAATTCAATAATTATCTACAATGAAAAGAACATTACTAATATGCTGCATGGCGGCATACGGAGCGCTGCATGCGCAAGACTCATCTACAACCAAAGTGCCGTTTGATGGTATGGATATGACCTGGCAAAACGGAAGCGACCGACGCGCCACCAATGCGCTGCAGACAAAGTACTTCACTGGCAGCGTGATGTTGGATGCCAATTATACCCACTCGTTCAATGATCCCATAGACAATACCGTTGTGGGTTCTACGGCTCTGGCGCGTAACAACGAGATGCAGGTGTCGTGTGCGGGCATCGGTGGTGAGTTTAACTACGAGGGTGCCAGGGCGAAGATCATGACCCAGTTCGGCACACGGTCCACAGTAGTACCACGTAACGACTACAGTGTATATCGTGGCCAGTATGACCTTGCAAACGTGTACCGCTATATAAGCGAGGCATATGCCGGGTATCACTTCAATGTGTGGTACGGTATCAATATTGATGCGGGTATGTTCATGTCTTACATCGGACTGAATTCTTACTACCAGGTAGAGAACTGGGAGTATCAGGCATCGTTCACATCTGACAATACACCTTGGTTCTTTAATGGTGTGCGGGTACAGATATTTCCTTCAAAGAACCTGAAGATAGAGCCGTGGATCATCAACGGATGGCAGAGTTATGGAAAATTCAACTCCATGCCCGGTTTTGGTGCCAACATAACTTGGTGCCCCAATGAGAACGTGAAATTGCTGACTAACGACTACTACGGCACCGATGCAGCAATGATCCCTGACCGCAAGCGTTTCCATTCCGACAACAGCCTGCTGGTGCGTTATTTCAATAATCCTATGTCGAAAGGAGTCAGTAAGATGGCCTTCTCGTTGACAGGAGATCTTGGTTTTGAGCAGGGCGGCGGTGTAAAGGCGTTCAACGGAGACTCCGCCACACCATCACAGCACTTTATGAGTGCCATGGTGTACAACAGGGTCTGGTTTGCGAAAAACAAATTTGCCTGGACCATCGGTGGCGGTGTGATGACGAACCCCGGCCGTTATCTTGTGTTATACCCAACGGGCGACGCCAGTCCGTTGCCCGATCCGGCAGACCCAACCCGTACAGTGGGCAGCCATCCGTTCAGCGCTAATGCAGGTGATAAATTCAACGGATGGGATTGCTCTACCAACCTGGATTGGATGCCTAATCAGAGTTTGAGTGTGCGTCTGGAGTATGTGCACCGACAGGCAGATGTGCCCTATTTTGCCGGCCGTGGCGGCGTGACCTCCCCCACAGGTTACACAACAACGCCGTTACCAACCGGTTGGGCTCCAGATCTGGTAAAGTCAGAGGATAGGATCATCCTTGCAGTTTTGTTCCGGCTGTAGATACACAATAAAAAATGCCGCCATTACGGCGGCATTTTTACATCACAGTAAAGCATTCAATTATTCACCTAACGAGCTGTTTGCCTTTCCTTTTACTTTACTGATCCAGTCTTTTAAACGGAAGCTGAGCAGGCACATTGCCGGCACTACAATGAGTGTGAGGAATGTAGCGAAGCTGAGACCGTATATCATTGTCCACGCCATAGGTGCCCAGAACGCAGGGCTGTCGCCACCTATGAAGAAGTGCGGACTGAAGTCGCGGAAGAGACCTGCGAAGTCTAGGTTGACACCGATGGCCAGCGGAATGAGACCAAGGATGGCAGCGGTTGCGGTAAGCAATACCGGTGTCATACGTGTGCGGCCCGCCTCCACTATCGCGTCATATGGCGTCATGCCTTCAGCAAGCATCAGGTCCATGAATTCCACCAGCAGGATACCGTTTCGCACCACAATACCCACCAGTGCCACAATACCGATACCACTCATTACCAGAGAGAAAGTGTTGCCGAATATGCTGTAACCGATAAACACACCGGTGATAGAGAACAGCACCTCGCTCATGATGATGACCGTGCGGCTGATAGAGTTGAACTGCAGCACTAGCAGTAGTATGATGAGTCCCAGCGATATCATCATCGCATTACCCAGGAAGCCCGTGGTCTCTGCCTGTTCTTCCTGTTGGCCACTCATCACAATGTTGATGCCCGATGGAGCGTGGAAGTTGGCGATCTCGTTCTTCACTGCCTGCACCACTTCATTCTCTTCATAGCCCGAGAGGACGTTTGAAGAAAGGGAGATGATACGTTTCTGGTCTTTGCGCTTGATGCCACCATAGGTGGTTGAGTACCTGATGTCGGCAAACGAGCTTACAGGCACTGTGCGTATCATACCGCCCATACCCATGTCGCGATAGATCACCGGCATGTTTCTCACGGCTTCTATGTCGCGGCGTTGTTCAGACGTATAACGCAGGTATATCGGATAGTCGTCATTCGCATCGCGGAAGCGGGACACCTCCTTGCCGAAGATGGCCGTGCGGAGCGCGCCGGCAACAGCATAGGTGCTGATGCTTTCGTTGTTCATGCGTTCGCGGTCCAGGTCGAAACTGATCTCAGGTTTGTTTGCCTGGAAGTCGCTGCGTAGTTCTTCTACGCCCGGAATTTGCTTGTCCTTAAGGTATTTTCTCAGTTTATCAGATGTGGCAATGAGTGAGTCGAGGTTGTCGCCTGTTAGTTCCACAACAACCGGCTTGGGCAATGGTGGTCCGCCCTGCTCTTTGTCCACAGTCACTTCCGCACCCGGGTAGGCACGTACAGCTGCACGTATCTGGTCGAGGTACTTAGCAGAAGAGACGCCATGCCTGTCGGCAAATTCAACGAAGGCCACAGTGATCTTTCCTTTATTCGGGAAGTCGCCCAGTTCATTTGTAGTAGGGTCCACCGCACCAACCGTTACGTTGGAGATAACCGAACGAACGATGGGGTTCTTCTTGCCGCGTTCCGGGTCCATGTCCAATACTTTGTACACTTTTTTCTCAAGTTCGTGCAGCACCTCATCCGTGTGTTTCTGATCAGTACCTATCGGCATGTTTAGGTACACATATACGAAGTTGGGGTCGGCAGACGGGAAGAACACAAACGGAGGTTTGCGCATGTTGTAGGTCACGATAGATAGCGGGAACAACAGTATGGTCACGAACAGTACAAGACCCGGACGTTTGAGCGATTTAACGAGCCAGCGGGTGTACCACTCGCGGAATGCAGGCCATGCTTTGTTCTGGAAGGCATGTATCCAGCCGGAGAGCACGTAGCGCTCCAGCATGATGAATCCGTAGATGAACAAGGTGAAGTTGCCCATGGCACGTGCGCCACCTATATAAGACAGCAGTGCTACGGCAACAAACACTACCAGCAGCGGCAGATCGCGGCGCGAGAATTTCTTCACCTTGTGTGGTCCTTCCGGTTCAGGTTTCATAAACGTTACCGCAAACACAGGGTTGATGAGATAAGCCACCAACAGCGATGCTACCAGGGTGATGATCAGGGTAACAGGCAGGAAGAACATGAAGCTACCGATAACTCCTTTCCAGAATGCCAGCGGAATGAATGGCATAAGGGTAGTGATGGTACCGGTGAGTACCGGCAGGAACACCTCGCCGGTGGCCAGCTTGGCCGCCGTCTTAATGTCTTTCTTGCCATTGTCGAAGATGCGGTGTGTATTCTCTATCACCACAATGGCGTCGTCAACTACGATACCGAGGGCCAGGAGGAATGAGAACAGTACGATCATGTTCAGCGTGAAGCCGATACCCGGCAATACCAGGAAGGCGATAGCACATGACAGCGGTACCGACATAGCCACGAACAACGCGTTGGTAACACCCATGAAGAACATGAGGATGACCGTTACGAGGATGAAGCCGATGATGATGGTGTTGATGAGGTCGGTAAGGGTGCTGCGTGTAGCCTCAGATTGGTCGCCCGTTATGACGATGTTCAGGTCTTTCGGCAGTTCTTCTTTCTGCATTTTTTTCACCAGTTCATCAATCTTCTCAGATGCTTCGATAAGGTTGGCGCCGCTGGCCTTAATGACATTCAGCGTTATCACATTCTTGCCATCCAGGCGGGCAAAGCTCTTTTGCTCTACGAACGTGTCTATCACAGTTGCAACATCTTTAAGGTAGATGCTGCGACCCTGTTGGTTCTTAACAATGATGTCGCCTATCTGGCTCGCTGCCTTGAACTCGTTTTTTACGCTGAGGATACGCTTCTGGTTGTTCATGGACACCTCACCGGCAGTCATAGAGATGTTCTCCATGGCAATTGTACGGTCAATGTCGTCGAACGTGAGGCCTGATGCCTGCATCTTGAAGAGGTCTACGTTGATCTGTATCTCGCGCTCTGGAGCGCCCACCAGGTCCACGCGTTTGATCTCCTTCTGTGCCTCTATCGCGTCTTTTACTTTGTCGGCATATTTTTTCAGGCGTGCCAGGTCGTAATCGCCCGATACGTTCACGTTCAGGATCGGGAATTCCGAGAAGTCGATATCCTTCACCTCAGGCTGGAACGGCAGGTTCTGCGGCAGGTCTTGTTTCGCCTTGTCCACCCCGTCTTTTACGTCCTGCTTGGCTTTGTCAACTTTCACGTCTGTGTTGAACTCAACGATCACCACAGAGTAATCCTGGAATGAATTGGAAGTTACCTTTTTTACGCCGGTCAGGTTTTTTACCTGTTTTTCAATTGGCTTGGTCACAAGGTTCTCCATGTTCTCAGGCGATGTGCCCGGATACGCAGTTTGAACGATGATCTGCGGCAGCTTAATTTCAGGGAACTGTTCCTTCGGCAGGTTGATGTAGGTCATCAGACCTATCAGCGTGATGAAGATAGTTATGAAATATACCGCGGTACGGTTATCTATTACCCAACTGGAGGGTTTGAATTCTTTGAATTTGTCTTTCATGTTTCTGTTATTGTACTTCGGATGAAAAGATGATGTTAGGGCAGGTATTATTGGATCGTCACTTTCTGACCGTTATCAAGGTCTTCGAAGCCTGCCACTACCAGCTGATCGCCGGGTTTCAGTCCGTCAAGTACTTCTACTTTTCCGTTCGAGTTGCGTCCTGTTTTGATGGTCACTGCGCGTGCGGTTTCTCCGTCCACTACATATACCGTTTCGCCCTCAGCGGTTTTCTGTATCACAGAAACAGGTATCACTATCGCGTCTTTCCTTTCGTAGTTAGAGATACGCATGATGCAGGACATGTTGGGGTGCAGCTTCTTGTCGTTGTTGAGGCGCACCTGCACCTGGAACGCGCGCGACATCGGGTCCACAGCTTTAGCTACATAAGACACTTTCACTTGAAGCGAGTCTGATGCATCAGGGAAAATAAGCGTAGCCTTGTCGCCTACGTTCACTTTACCCAGGTAGTTTTCACCCAGGTTGGCTTCGGCTTTCAGTTTGCTTGTGTTTACAATGCGGATGTAAGCTGTTGGCATAGTAGATGCATCACCTACTTTCATCGAAACGAAGTCTACCGTTCCGCTGATAGGCGCTATGATGTTATTAAGGTCGCGGGTCGACTGTAGTACTGCTTTTTGTTTCTGAAGGTTTTCCAGCGTTGCTTTTGCTGTAAGGAGCTGCACTTCTGTTCCTATGTTCTGTTCCCACAGTTTCTGTGTTTTTTCGTACACGGTTTTTGCAAGCTCTATCTGAGGCTCCAATGCTTTGATCTGGTTGTCCTGGATAGCTGCGTCGAGGGTAGCGATAACCTGTCCCTGGCGCACCTGCTGACCCACCTGAACAAGAATACGGTTGATGGTACCCTGGTTACGAGCAGTTGCATTCACCACATCGTCTCCTGTGATCTGAGATTGTACTTCAATAAAGGCGTCGAATGTAGTTGGTTCCACCTTGGTAACGAGTACCGGCGTGACCTTGCCTGACTTTTCTTTGTTGCCTTTTTCCATTTCCTGGATCTTGGCGTCCAGTTCAGCGCGTTGTTTTTTCAGGGATGCGAGGTCGCCTTTTGAGTTGGTTCCGCCGCCGCATGAAGCAAGAACGATGGCGGGTACTAAGAATAAATAGGAGCGTTTCATATTATATCGTGTTTGTTTGTTGTTGTATTTTTAGAATAGGATGATTTGTGCTTATTATTTGAGTAGTCCGAGTGCTTTGCGCAGATCGGCTTCTGCATTGGTCATGTCTGAAAGCGCTGCGAAGTAATTGTTTTGGGCACGAAGGAGTTCTGTTTGTGCATTGGTCACCTCCAGGTTGCTGCCTACTCCGGCTTTATACTTCTTTTGTGCAAGATCCAGTACAGAGTTGGCCAGTTCCAGGTTGCGTTTTTGGCTTTGTATCTGAAGCATAGAGTTTTTCAGGTTGGTGCGTGCCATTGCAGCCTGGAAGTCTACACCCAGT
This sequence comes from Chitinophagaceae bacterium, assembly GCA_014879545.1. Classification (GTDB taxonomy): domain Bacteria; phylum Bacteroidota; class Bacteroidia; order Chitinophagales; family Chitinophagaceae; genus Nemorincola. The sequence goes on from JACSRV010000185.1 coordinate 8,763, forward strand.
TTCAGGTTATCAATATTGTTTTTCGTTTTCTCGATATTGAGGCGCGCTTCATGGATTTTGTGTTGACGTGCAAAACCCTCAAAGATCGGCGCGCTCACAGAGAGCCCGAACATTGAGTACACACGGTAGTTGTCGAACGAGAACATGGGCGAGAACTTGTCGCTACCATAGTTGGCGCCATAGCTCCAGAAGCCGGCAATAGATGGGATAGCAGACAACTGATACCTGCGAAGGTTGTACTGATTCAGTTTCAGTGCTGTGTTCAGTGCGTTAAATTCAGGCAACCTATCGTAGTTTTCTTTTTCGGCCACGAGTTCCATAGCAGACGCTGAGCGTTTGTCTATATTGGTGTCTGTGAGGATAATCGGTGTATTGATGTCCATACCCAAATTGTACTTCAGAACTTGTTCTGACACTGTGAGCACGTTGGCAACTTTCATGCTGTCTGTTGCGAGATTGTTGATCTGCACATTCATGCGGTCCACATCAATTTTCTCGGCAAAACCTGCTGCTTTCGTTTTTTCAATATCATTTCCCATGCTGCGAAGCAGAGAAAGAGAACCCTTGATGATGTCGAACTGTTTGTAGGCGATCACCAGTGTATTGTATGCCTTATACACCCCGTACTTAACGATCTCGGCAGTCATGCGTTCGTTGGTGCGGGCAAGGTCCATTACTGCGCTGCGCGCCTGTAATGCAACCATCACACTGCCGTCGAACAATACCTGCGAAGTGGTGATGCCTGCTGAGCCTGCATAGGGTAGTGAGAACTGGATAGGGATAATAGTGCCCTTTGGAGCAGCAGGTGTGCCGGGAGCCGAAGGGAAAGTGCTTGCATCAATGAATGAGCTCTGAACGATGTTCGAGTAAGCAAAGTCAGCTTTACCATTAACCCTGGGTTTGGCCAGTGCCGTGGTTTGCTTGTTCTGCGCATCCTGAATGAGCATGTCGATGTGCGCATTCCTTACAGAATAATTGTTCTTGAGCGCATAGGCGATACAATCGTCAAGGCTCAATTTTACGGGTTGTTGGGCGGTAGCGTGCGTGTAAGCTATACTTGCACCCAGTAGTGCTATGTATACTTTTTTCATATAGAGATTGTTGCTTGTTTTAGGTATTGTGCTTTATATTGTTTGTAGAGTTCTATTCCTTTCGGCGTCATGATGCCATACATAAAATGTTCGCCCAGGTCCAGGGCCACACTCATCAGGTTCGCACGGTCGTTCACCATCAGGGTAGGCTGCAGCGCCATCAGCGAGCTTTCTATCCTGAAGCGGGCCAGTAGTTCGGGGTTCACATCTTCCCGGTACAGTCCTTCTTTCATTCCCTGCACAATGTTGTCGCGTATCATCATCACGTCACGTTCTATGAGCAGGTCCCTGAACTTCTTGTAGGCCTCAGGGAAGAAACGCTGCATCTCGAACATGGCCATGGGGTTGATGCGTTTATACAGCCCGTCGAAGAATGCAATGATCTTCACCATTGCCTCAATGGCATTCTCGGCCTCACCTATCACCACGGCACAGTTTTCGGTGGTGTTGTGTTTATACCACGTCACCGACTCGTTCACTACCTCGTGCTTATTAGCGAAGTGTTGATATAGTGTTTTCTTAGATATGCCCGCCCTTCTGGCTATGTCGTCCATAGTTATGGTCTTAAAACCATATTGGCTGAACAGCTCGATTGATGATGTCAATATTTTTTCTAATACTTCCATAATTGCGGGGCAAAACTACGGAAACGTTTTTCGCAAAAATAGTTTCCTGAGTATTTTAAGATTCTATTAGGACATCAGAAACTCCTATAATAAGTAGCTGCAAAGGTCGGGCAGGATGTAAAAAGCAGGTACAAATGGCATGAAAATGTGGATATTTTGGCTTTTGGGGCTGATTTTCTTGACAATACAGATATGGCAACCTATAATTGTATGGAAATAAACACACCTTAAAAAATGAAAAATGCAATGTTACCCGTTGCGGCCGTACTCGCCGCGACCCTGTCGGGGTTTGCCCAGACCAACAAGAACCACAAACCAGGAGACCCGTTTGCGGGAACGTCAAAATCGAACACAGAGGACAAGACTCCGAAAACGTATTACTCAATCATTAATACCAACCCTGAGTTCAAGAAAACCGCGGTAATAATAGACCCTATACTCGTGGGTATAGGCGGCGTGGGACTGGCGAGTGCCCTGAGGGTAGAATCCCAGTTTCACAACAATGCAATGGTCTGGGTAAAGGCTAGTAAGACCTGGATAGACGGAGGAGCGATCATTGATGATTTTACCTACGCACCCGTGGCGGTTGAGGGTGTTAAAGCCTCCCTGAGGACAGAAGCCGGCGGGGTATTCTTTGCAATGAACAGAACGAAGGATGCGGACGTGAAGGTGACCACCCGCATCGCGCGAGGCAGCCGTGTGGACATACACTACTACGTAAAGGTGCCTTCAAAGGTTACAAATATGCTGGGTGCGCGGGCAGGCTACCTATCTATGCGTAAGCCGCTGGACATCGATCAGGATTCCCGCGAAATGTATTATTATAAAACTGCCGACGGAAGCTATCAGGTGCCGATCCTGGACCAGTACGATCCATCCATATATCCTACTCCGACCCCCGGCGTACGGCAGCCGGCCGGCGCGCATGAAGTGGTGTCGGGTATGAGCTATACACGATCTCTGTTCCTGGGGGCTCATTTCAGAAAAGTTACCAACACTATTATTCTATTGGACAATGCGAGTCGTCGCAAAACAACGCGCGTGTCCGACGTATATCTGGATGTTTTGTTGCCGATGAGCACATCGATCTCAAATGTAAAGGACATAAAGGGCGAAGAATGGCAACTGGCGCCTAACGCCGGTACGGTAAAGAATATTGGCTGGAGGCTCGGATACGCAAGGCGCCTGCCTATCGGGCATTTCTGGCAGTTCAATTGTGAAGTGGGTCAGCGTCCGGGAGCAATGGTCAGTTCCCCAATAGGAAGTACCGGTACCTATTTCTCTCTGGGCATCGGTGGATCGATAGGCTTCGGTAAATACAACGTTGCAAAGAAGAGTGCCGACAAGAAAAAAAGCAGCGCAGAATAACATTTCGCATTAGCCCCTGACAAACCCTTGCAGCAACAACTGCAAGGGTTTGTTATTTCTGTCCGGCATCAGTATCCCGATGGGGGGAATGGCGTAACTTACACTCTATTTCAACATCGTCATTATGAACAGGAGTATTCGTAAGGTAGCGGTAATAGGCAGCGGCGTTATGGGGTCCAGGATAGCATGCCATTTCGCCAGTATAGGTGTGCAGGTGTTGCTGCTGGATATTGTGCCCGGCGCACTCACTGATGCGGAAGCTGCTAACGGTCTGACGGTTGAAAGCAAGGCCGTACGCAACCGTATAGTGAACGATGCCCTGCAGGTAACACTGAAAAGCAAGCCATCGGCAGTATATACCAAGGATGTAGCCCGCAACATAACCACCGGCAACATCTCCGACGATCTGAAACAAATAGCAACCTGCGACTGGATCATAGAGGTGGTAGTGGAGCGGCTGGAGGTGAAGCAGCAACTCTTTGCTGAGGTGGAGAAATACAGAAGGCCCGGTACATTGGTTACAACCAATACTTCCGGCATTCCGATAAGGCTGATGAGTGAAGGCAGGAGCGAAGATTTCAGACAGCACTTCTGTGGTACACACTTCTTCAATCCGCCGCGCTACCTGCGTCTGCTGGAGATTATACCGGGCCCCGATACAAAGCCGGAGGTGCTGAATATGTTGGCGGATTATGGCAGCCGTTTTCTGGGAAAGACCACTGTGTTGTGTAAAGACACACCTGCATTCATTGCCAATCGTGTGGGCGTGTTCGGGTTTATGGCGGTGTTCAAAGTGATGCAGGAATTGGGTCTCTCTGTAGATGACATTGATGCGCTGACGGGACCTGTAATGGGCAGGCCGAAATCAGCCACGTTCCGCACCGGCGATGTGGTCGGTCTGGACACGCTTGCTTTGGTGGCAAAGGCGCTGCCTGCAAATGTGCCAAATGATGAGGCGAAAGAGATTTTCGCCATCCCCGCTTTTGTAGAGACCATGCTTGCCAACAAGTGGCTGGGCGACAAGACCGGTCAGGGATTTTATAAAAAAGAAAAAGGAGCCAGCGGTGAGAAACAGATACTGACACTGGATCTGGCTACGATGGAATACCGTCCAAAAGTAAAAAATAAGTTTGCGACGATAGATGCCGCGAAGCCGATAGAGGATCTTGCACAACGATTGAAGGCGCTGTATAGCGGTGCCGATAAGGCGGGCGAGTTCTACAAGAAATTCCACCACCTTCTGTTCGCCTACATATCCAATCGCATACCCGAGATCAGCGATGAACTATATAATATAGATGATGCGCTGAAGGCCGGATTTGGCTGGGAGATTGGCGCCTTTGAAAGCTGGGACGCGCTGGGCGTGCAGAAGGTGGCCGACAAAATGAAGGCAGCCGGTATGGTAATAGCACCGTGGGTAGATGAAATGATAGCCGCAGGCTGCAAGACATTCTACCGTACGCAGAACGGGCAACGTCAGTATTACGATATTGCCACTAATGGATACAAAACAATTCCGGGTGCCGATACTTTTATCATATTGGAGCATCTGAGCGACAAGGTGGTTTGGAAGAACGCTACCTGCCGCATCACCGATATTGGCGATGATGTGCTGGCGCTCAGCTGGAACACCAAAATGAATACCATTGGGGGCGAGGTGCTGGAGGCTACAATGCGGGCCGTGAACATGGCTGAAGAAAGAGCCAAGGGACTGGTGATAGCCAATAGCGGTGCCAACTTCAGCGCCGGTGCCAACGTGGGGCTCATATTTATGTATGCGGTAGAGCAGGAGTATGACGAGTTGGATATGGCCATACGCATGTTCCAGTCGGCAACAATGCGCCTGCGCTACAGCAGCATACCGGTAGTAGTGGCGCCACACGGCATGACACTGGGAGGTGGCTGCGAAATGTGCCTGCATGCCGATGCCGTGCAAGCTGCGGCAGAGAGTTACATAGGCCTGGTGGAAGTGGGCGTGGGGCTGATACCCGGCGGTGGTGGTAGCAAAGAAATGGCATTGCGCGCAAGCGACCGAAACATAAAAGAGGATATAGAGACCAATTACCTGCAGCAGCTCTTCATCAACGTAGGTACTGCGAAAGTTTCAACATCAGCACACGAGGCGTTCGAAAATTTTATTCTGCGCAAGGGATACGACAGCATATCTATGAACGTGGACAGGCGTGTGGCTGACGCGAAACGCAAGGTGCTTGCGTTGTGGGAAAATGGCTACACACAACCGGCACCACGCAACGACATAAAAGTGCAGGGACGTGGCGGTCTTGGCGGACTGCTTTCAGGCATACATGGCATGTGGCGCGGCAAGTACATCTCCGACCACGACAGACTTATAGCAGAAAAGCTCGCTTACGTAATGTGTGGTGGCGATCTGTCCCAACCTACACTGGTAAGCGAACAATATCTGTTGGACATAGAACGCGAAGCATTCCTGAGCCTATGTGGCGAACGCAAAACGCTGGAGCGCCTGCAAAGCATCATCACAACAGGCAAGCCGTTGCGGAATTGATCCCACTACGTTCCGAAACTGAAACCTACACCAATTACGATGCCGCCCGGCGAAATGAAACGCGTCACGGCCGCCGAATTGCTGGATACCGGTGTGCCCTGCAGCTGTTTGAATTTTACAGCGTTCACCGACCGCGACCAGCCAAGTTGCAGGAAGAAACGATTGTTGCGTTGGCCAATTCTCCAGTACTTATAAGTCGATAGGAAGACGCACGTCTGCGGCAACAGGTCCAGTGTCACCTTCTCGCGTGTACCATAAATAGTTTCCTGCTCCGAAACAAATTCTGAAAGCCCGGTGTTGTACGTAAGTCCGCCACCAAAAGCCCAGCCCTCGTGCCCCGGTCTCGTATATGCTTTCCCTCCCAGGTAGAATTTATTACCCCACGAGCTTATAAGGCCTATGCCGGCATTCATTGAGAACTTTTCAGTAAAGTGGTAGTCTATGCCGCCACCCAGCAGTGCCGTATTGGCGTTAATGCCGGTGCCGAGGTCTATGTTCAGTCTGGCGCCGTTTCCGCCCAGATTTCTCTGGCTACCATCAGACGACCGATAGCTTTTCTGAGCTGTAGCGGAAAGAACGGTCAGCAGCAGCAGACCGGATGTAAGGTATTTTTTCATGAGTATAATAACGAGGTGTCTATCAAATGTAGCGCAATTAAACCGGAAATTGTTGCCGTCTGTTAACGCACTCCTTCCAGATCCAGCAGCATAGCCTTCGCCTGTTCGTTGGTCGGGTGTTTGCGCAGCAGGTGCTCCAGGCGCTTTTTCGCCATAGGGAATTGTTGGTTCTTGTAGTGCCACACTGCCAGATTAATGAGGTTCTGCTCGTGGTCGGGGTCCAGTGTGTTGGCGCGCATCAGCAGATCATATGCCATAGTGTTGGCACCCTGCTGCATGTATATAAAGCCCATATTGGTGCATGCGCTCACATGGTTCCTGTTCTGCTCCAGAACAAAGGCAAAAACCTTCTGTGCTTCTGCAACGTTTCCGGTGGCCAGCAAGCAGGTGCCGTATTTATTCTGAAAGTCGGGCGAGTATTTCCATATCTCGGTGGCGCGTTTATACCATGGCAGTGCAGCCGGTTGTTGACCGGTCTGGTAGTAGGCCTCGCCTATGCGGTAGGCGGTCCATGCGTCGTTGATGGCTGCCGGTTTCAGTGTGGCTGCATAACCGGTCACCTTGGCGTAGTCTTTTTTAAGGTACCACAGCCTTATGTAGTCGCGGTTCTGTTTCTGTGATGCTTCCACATCGGCCTGCTTGTTTATGTAGATGAGTGCCGAGTCAAGCAGCCCTTCCGATGGCGCATAACGTTCGTAGAATTCCATGAAACCACGTGCACGCGTTATCGCATCCGGATTGTCGTTGTTGTAGCACTTCATACCCAGGAAGGCAGTTATTTTTTTCGCTTCTTCCTGTGCCAGCGGCTTGCGGCGTATGTAGTGATCTGTCACGGCAACGTGCGGAATATCTATGCTTCCGTTGCGGGGCATGTGGCAGGTGATACAGTCGTTGCTGCGCGTAGCTCTTACAGAGGCGCTTTCGTTGCACTGCACCTTTGCAGCAGCACCATGACAGCTTTCGCATGCCGATATGTACTTGCTACGCGGCGTGAACTTCACCGACACATGCGGATCGTGGCAGGTGATGCAGCTCATCTTGCCCGACTGCACATAGCAGTTGCTTTTTTTCATGCGCTCCACGTGCGATGCCATGATCATCTTGTCCTGCGCGCCCTCATAGTCGGGCATAAACACATTCATCACTTCAGAGAGTTTCATACCCGGGCGGAAGTCGAAAAACGACCTGCCGTCATTTAGCACAGAAATGCCCTGCAGGTGGCACCGCTGGCAGATGTTGTTCTGCAGTTCGGTAGATAATCTTCGTGGGTTCACAATGGTATAGTCCGGCGTCTTGGATGTGTCCACCGGCTTGCCCGACTGGCGCGCCGCTACATGCAGGCTTCCCGGTCCGTGACAGCGTTCGCAGTTGATGCCGGTCATCACCTTGTTGTAGCGGTTTTCACTTTCGGTCACAAAGTCGGGGTACGAGTTGTGGCAACTCATACACTCCAACTGTATCATGCGCTTAAAGCGACTATTGGCACCTTTCTCAAATCCAGGTGCCAGGTCCCAGCGTTGTTTCTGGGTGTAGAAGGTGATAGGTGCCTGATACAGGTAGCCATTAACATTGAAAATGTGCGAGTTGGTATGCTGGCCCGATCCCACCACGTAGTTTACCTGCTGCACCAGCTTGTGCGTGGTGTCCTTGCCCTGCAGCCGGTACTCCATTATATAAAAGGTATCGTTGTTCCAGTAGGGGCGGTAATAGTAGTCGAGCGCGGTATCGTAGACGATGGCGTGTGCCGGCGAGAAGTCTGCCGCCGATTTGTCCCGGGTCGCATGGTCGAACGATTGACCCATGCCCGTTTTCATAAACGTCTCATAAATACCCGGGTGGCAGCCGCGGCACACATCCATCCCCACATAGTGCGCGGATGTGTCATACACATTCAGCCAGTCTGAATGGGGTTGGTCGGCAGCGGCAGATCCCTTGTCGGGGGTATTGCAGAAGAATGCAGGCAAGGTTACTGCGAACAGCGCGCCAAACAACAGTATTTTCCGCAACAGCCTCGATGACATTGCTCAAAATTAGCGCATTACTACAG
>JACSRV010000161.1 GCA_014879545.1 Chitinophagaceae bacterium
TATGTAAAGCGTGCGCATAATCAGTTAATTATGATTAAAAATGATGGCTAATGAATTTCTTTTTTTCAAATCACATCACTAACTTTGAGTTATTAGAAAACAATAATAAGCCATCTCATGTTACGAAAGAAGATTCCCGTATTCTTTCTCCTCATAGCGATATTGGCCGGCGGTCTGATGGGGGTCGTGGTCACCAAGTTGTCAGGTAAAGAAGAGTCGAAGGCAATTGCACCCCAGCCAGAGGCGGCAAATGACGGTTGCGCCTACACTATTTCACGGTTGGCCGGATATAAGAATATTCATCCGGTGTATATGGCCGAGCCGGCATGCGAGTCTAAAAATTACCTGTCACTCAAAGTGGGTATATTAGATTATCTGGAGACTGTTAAGCCCACAGGAGACCTCGAATACGCGTCTGTTTACGTAAAAGACCTGAACGGTAATGAATGGATGGATGTAAATCCTGAAAATACATACCATCCCGGTTCACTTTTCAAAGTGATAACTATGATCACTTTCCTTAAAATGGCTGAAAACAATATGGCTATCCTCGATCAGCCGGTGAAATATGCGCAGGAGCTTAATCCCCCCACTCAGACGTTTAATTCCAAGGTGATTACCCCCGGGCAAACCTATAAAATAAAAGACCTCATTTATTACATGGTAGTATATTCCGACAACCATGCAACCATGTTACTTCACAAATACATGGATCCTAAGATATTTGAGAATGTCTTTACTGATCTCGGGCTCGTTAAGCCGGATATTTATAACAACTCTTATCAACTATCTGTCAAGGATTATTCAAAATTTGTGAGTATCCTTTACGACGGAAGCTATCTCACCGGCGCAGCATCAGATTTCGCAATTTCGCTTCTTTGTGAAAGCGATTTCGCCCTCGGCCTCACAAAAGAATTACCAAGGGACATAAAGATCGCACACAAATTTGGCGAGGCCGGAAAACCGGGCAACCGTGAATTGCATGAGAGTGCCATTGTATACCTCAATAACCGCCCGTACCTCGTTACTATCATGACCAAGGGAAAGCAGTCAGAGAAGCTGGCTGAGATAATGGCACGTATATCTAAAATGGTTTACGACCATATGGCTTCACATCCGGTTTAGTCCCTGCTTACACGGCCCAGATAAAACGACTCGGACATTGGCTTGCCGCCCGGGTTGCCGGATATAGTGGCGACCAAAGAATCTGTATTGATGCGCACATACGTGATCACACTCGGGAAGTCATGAGCCGGGTTCTCGAATATAAAGCTGTCTGCTGTGCTTCTTGTAAGCGTAAAGGGTACCGGTTGGTTGTTGTTCTGTCCGTTAACAGTAGGCGAATAAACGATGGCACCTTCTCTCAACGTGAGTAATATCCTTTCAGTTACTAAAGTATCCTTTCCGTTTATGAGCCCGCTCACTCCCGCCATTGAGTCGGCAGATGCCATGGTCCAGTTCTCGAAAAGTGTTCCTTCTTTAATGGTTTGTTGCCATTTCCCGGCCAGCCACTTCAGATCAGCTATGGTTCGTGGCGGTGGTGCCGCCGTTGCTGTTGCAGTATCTGCCGCAGTGTGTTCTGTTGATGCTGAATCACCGCAGCTGCTAAGGGTGGTTGCCGCACACGCAAACGCTATGAACATTGATATGGATCTACGGTTGATTAGGTTCATTATATCTACTTTTCGGCAAATATAAGGTCTTGGCGGTATAAACCTCTCCACATCTCCGCCGAAACCTGCCATTACAAAAGAAATTCCTGTGTACTTTTATGGTCACCAGTTAGTTCTTAGATTTACAGGTTCATTTGTTGGTATGCTGTACCGGTTTTTGCGAAATACTGTCGTTTTTTTCCTGCTGGTCTCGGCAGCGGCGGTGGTCGTGGTCAATCGCAAGGTGATACACGATACCAGAGCACAGATATACACCGACATCAATGCCATTCCAAAGAATAGGGTGGGCCTGCTGCTGGGTACGGCAAAATACCAGGACCGTGGCAAGAACATCGTCAATACTTACTACCAATACCGCATAGATGCCGCCGTAGCATTGTATATGGCGGGCAAGATCGACTACATCATTGTAAGCGGATACAACACGCAATACTATAACGAACCCGCCATGATGATGCAGGACCTCATCGCCCGTGGGGTGCCCGCCAAACACATTGTTATAGACAATGCCGGTTACCGTACACTCGACAGCATTCTGCGTTGCCGCGATGTCTTCGGGCAAAGCACCTTTACAATCATCTCTCAGCAATTTCACAACGAGCGTGCCATATTTATCGCCAACCACAAACGCCTGCATGTGGTCGCCTTCAATGCGCTTGACGGCGACTCTTTCTGGGACGTAATGGTACGAGAGAAACTCGCGCGCATCAAAATGGTACTCGATCTTCTGTCCAACCGTCAGGCGACTTATTACGGTCCCGCAATACCCATTGGCTGATCTCCCGATGATTCTCTGCGTTGAATTTTTGTTCATTGTGTATTGTGTTTGTTTTAATCTGTACTTTTGCCGCCCCAAAAACAATTAAACTTATATGAACAAACAGTTCATGAGCTTGCTGGCCGCTACGTCCCTATTGGCCGCATGTGGCTCTTCTGAATCCGGTAAAAGTGCATCAAAGCCCGATCCGCTCGCATCGCACATTGATACTACCGTCAGCCCCGCTGACGATTTTTTCGCATTTGCCAACGGTGCCTGGATAAAGGCCAACCCCATTCCCGGCGACGAGGTGAACTATGGCATTGGTGAACTCGTAGACAAAGAACTGCGCGAGCGCCTGCTTAAGATCAATTCCGATGCACTGGCAAAAAACGAGCGCACCGGTGCCGGACAACTGATCGGCGACTTCTGGTTCTCGGCAATGGACACCGTGTCTATTGAAAAGAACGGCATCACTCCACTGAAACCGGAACTGGACAAAATAGCCGCTATCAAAACACGCCCCGAAGTGATGGCGCAGGCCATGCGCATGCACAGCTACGGCAGCAGTGTGTTCTTCTCTGAGGGTGTGGCGCAAGATCCCAAGAACAGTGAGATGCAGGCCTACCACATGATGCAGGGTGGCCTGGGCTTGCCCAACCGCGACTACTACTTCAGCACCACGCCGCGTACCGAGAAGATATTGGCGCTGTATCCATCTTACATTGCTAAGCTGTTTGTACTGGCCGGTACCGACAGTGTCGCTGCTGCAAAGAAGGCCCGTGCGATTGTAGCACTGGAGACAACCCTTGCGAAAGCATCGCGGAAGCTGGAAGACCTGCGCGATCCCTATGCCAACTACAACAAGATAGCGATAGCCAAATTGAACACACTTACCCCCGGTATCGACTGGCCGACTAATCTCACCCAACTCGGTGTGAAGCATGTCGACAGCGTAATTGTAGGTCAGCCTGAGTTTTACAAAGCACTCGATAAAGCACTTGCAACTACCGACCTCGAAACGCTGAAGGACTATCTCACCTTCCACCTTCTGTCAGACTATGCCGAGTCGCTTAGCAAGCCATTTGTTGATGCGCACTTCGACTTCTATGCACGTGCCCTGCGTGGTGCGCAGCAGCAGAAAGAGCGTAGCCGCCGCATGCTGGAGGCCGAGCAAGGTGTAATTGGCGAAGCGCTGGGACAGTTGTTCGTTAAAGAATACTTCAGCGACAAGGCAAAAGCCCGCTACCAGCAGATCGTTGAGAACGTGCGCCTCGCCTACAAAGCCCGCATGGAAAAGCTGGACTGGATGAGCGACAGCACGAAGAAGAAGGCGATCAATAAGCTGATGGCCATCACCAAAAAGGTGGGCTATCCCGATAAGTGGAAGGACTTCTCTTCGCTGAAGATAGACCGCGGTCCGTTTGTATTGAATATGATGCGCTCTGCCGAGTGGTTGAACCAATACAGCCTCAATAAGCTGGGTAAGCCGGTAGATCGCAATGAGTGGGACATGACCCCGCAAACATACAATGCGTACTACAATCCGTCGAACAACGAGATTGTGCTGCCTGCTGCCATGATGACAGTGCCCGGCTATACTGACGAAGAGCTGGACGACGCCCTGGTATATGGCTACATGGCCGCGTCTACCGTGGGGCACGAGATCACACACGGCTTTGACGATGAAGGCCGCCAGTTTGATGAAAAAGGCAACCTGTGCATGTGGTGGGCCGCTGCAGATACTACTCAGTTCAACAAGCGTGCTGATGTGTTGGTGCAACAGTTCAACAAGATGGTGCCTATCGACACGATCCACATCAACGGTCGCGCTACGCTGGGCGAGAACCTTGCCGACCTGGGTGGTATCCTGATAGGTCTCGATGCCTTCAAACAGACAGAAGCCTACAAGAAGGGCGAAAAGATTGCCGGATACACACAGTTGCAGCGTTTCTTCCTGGGTTACGCGCTGGGCTGGATGATGGTGCAGCGCCCCGAAACGTTGGCCGACCGCCTGCTCACCGACGTACACTCGCCCGCTAAATACAGGGTGAATGGTCCGTTCCCCAACGTACCTGAGTTCTACGAGGCATTCAACATAAAACCCGGCGACAAAATGTACCTCGCTGATAGCCTGAGGGTGCACCTTTGGTAATACAACCGATTTTTACACACGTCGCCGGGGCATTTGCTCCGGCGATCTGCTTTTACCCTTAATTTGCCCACTCAATACTGAAGTGAGATGTCAAAGAACTTTGAAAAGATGATGGAGGTGGTCAACGCCACCTTCGACACCCGATCAGACCCCGACCAGATAAGCGTATCGGCCGAAGAGCGCGAGCGGCTGGAGGCCCTGCACCCGGCCACCCTCTCAGAACTGGCAGATGCCGACGGCCCGTTGGTGTGGATACTGCTGGTGCCCACCACGCGGCATTTGGCAGACCTGTTTCAGCTGGGTGCCATCTCTGAGCGCGATCTGCTGATGCGCACACAGCCCGGCGATGCCTTCGACGTCGTTTACCTCTGCTCGGCCAGTGTGCTGCCCGAAATGAGGGGACAGGGGCTGGCCCGCAAGGTGTGCCTGGATGCCATTAATGCCATTTGCGCCGACCATAAAATAACCGCCCTCCTCTGTTGGCCCTTCAGCGAGGGTGGCAGGGCGCTGGCGCAGTCGGTGGCGCAGGTCACCGGGTTGCCACTGCTTGAACATACCGACCATTTGCCCGGTTAGCAATGTTATCGCACCCATTTTTGCCCGTTCGCTATGCTGAAAAAGGATAAATAATTACATTTGGCTAATACTCTCTTATAGATGGCTAAAAAGACAAATGCTCCTCTTCCCAACAAGCGCCCCGCGCAGGCTGCCCCGGTAGCGACCGCTGCCCCCGCTACCCCGCGCGAAACGGTGAAAGACTCCTACATACCTGCCTGGTTATACGAGTTCCGCAATCAGGCTATCATTGTGGCACTGCTCGCTTTCGCATTCTACTGCAATACCTTTCAGCACGAGTATGCGCTGGACGATACCATAGTGATCGTAAAGAACGAATATGTACACGAGGGCTTCGCGGGCATACCCGACATCCTCACCAAGGACGCCTTCGACAGTTATTACCGTCAGTTCAACTCTTCCAACCAGCTTTCCGGTGGTCGTTACAGGCCGTTGTCCATCCTCACCTTTGCCATAGAGCAGCAGTTCTTCGGCGCGGTGCCCAAGGACAAAGTGGACAGCGTGCTGGAGCGTGGCATGAGCTACGAGATGAAGTCGAAGGAGGAACAACAGTTCCTCAGCAACATGCATACCCGCCACGTGCTCAATGTGCTGTGGTACATGGCGTGTGTGGTCACTTTTCTGTACTTCCTGCGCTACGTTGTCTTCCGCGACAACTACATAATGGCGCTCATTGCCGCGGTTATCTTCACCGCACACCCCATACATACCGAGGTAGTGGCCAACGTGAAGAGCCGCGACGAGATCATGTCGCTGCTGCTGCTGTCGGCAACATTCATCAACGCTTTCCGACACCTGGAGACCGAGAACAAGAAGTACCTCTACTATGGTATGGTGTTCCTGTTCCTGGCATTTCTGGCCAAGGAATATGCCGTGTCCATGATCATACTGCTGCCGTTGGCGTTCTATATCTTCAATGGCTACGACCTGTCTAAAAGCATCAAGACCGCACTGCCTTACTTTGTGGTTATAGGCGTGTATCTGGCCATGCGCAAGGCCATTGTGGCACCTATGAATGCGGCGTCCGACAACGACATATTGAATAACCCCTATGCCAATGCCGATGATACCCAGAAGCTGGCCACCAAAATATCTACCAGCCTCAACTATATAAAACTGCTGTTGTGGCCGCACCCGCTCAGTTCCGACTATTCTTATAATACCATTCCTTATAAGAACTTCAGTCACTGGTCGGTGTGGGTATCGCTGCTGGTGCATGGCGCGCTGTTCCGCTATATGTTCTACTACTTCAAGCGTCGCAGCGTTATGTGTTTTGCCATCGCGTTCTACCTGCTGAACCTGTTGCTGGTATGTAACATCATTTTCAACATTGGTGGCACCATGGGCGAACGTCTTATATTCCATTCATCAGTTGGTTTCTCTATTGCTGCCGCATGGTTCCTGTACAAGGGCATGGAGAAGATACAACCCGCCGCTACCGGCCGTATGGCATTGGCCGCGGTGATGGTGGCGATAGTGGGCCTCTATGGTTTTAAGACCATAGAACGTAATGCCGACTGGAAGAACGACGAGATCTTGTTTGCGCACGATATTGAGAATGCACCCAACAGCGTGCTGGTAAATGCCAACGTGGCATCGTCGTACGTGAACAAGTCGGAGGCGGAACCTGATACTGCCAAAAAATACCAGTTGCTGCGCACCGGCATCCGCTACTATAACAAGGCGCTGGAGGTGCACCCAACGTTCGTATCGGGTTATATGAACCGGGGCGTTGCCTACCTGAAGCTGAATATGCCCGATAGCGCCAAGGCCAACTATGATATGGCCAAAACGCTGTACCCCAACTACCCCAAGCTGTATGAGGTTTATTACAACCTGGGTGTATGCTTCTACCTTGTGGGCCGTGTGCAGGAGGCAGTGAACATCTGGCAGATGGTTCTGAAGATGGAGCCTCGATACACACTGGCACAGCAGAGCATCAACACAGCCATACAGGCAGTGAATGCCGCCCAGATGCAGGCAGCGCAACAAGCTGCTCAGCCACAGGGCGCCGCACCACCGCCTCCTCCCAACCAACAACTTAAGTAGTCAATCGCTTTCCTTTTGTCCCGCACTTTAACCGGTGCGGGATTTTTTTTGCGCAGATTTTTTATTTCTGCGCACTTTTAAACTAACTGATTGATATTCAATAAGCATGTGGGAAGTTTTACTTCCTACTGCTTCTCAAAACTGCGCAAAAACTTCCCACTTCTGCGCATCCCGAATGCCTTCGGGATAAGGGTCGAAGTGAAAATAAAATATCATATATTCTAACTGCCGTCCATTTTATGCAACTTCTATACAAGTTACAACCGTGCAAGAAAACAGGCAAAAGAAAGTTTTATGATATGGCGTTTTTGGGGGTATGACAGAAAAAAGTGGGCAGAGGAATGGTCGTCGGGTTCAGACAAAATGAAGGCGAATAGAGAACGGATCCTATTTTGAGGTTGGGGTAAATATGCGGAACAATATTTGTGGTATATTTGAAATATATTTTATGAAGTATTTCATCTCCATCATACTGTGTTGCCTGTTGTCGTTTTGCGGCAGAACACAGATCATTACCACCATTGCCGGTAACGGTGGTGGAATTGTTGATACAGGCGATGGTGGACCGGCTACGAATGCTGTGACATATATCCCGGGAGGTTTGTGTTTCGATAAATTGGGGAATCTATTTGTTGCAGAAGGAGGCGGTGGTCGAAAAGTAAGAAAAATCACCCCTGCAGGTATCATCAGTACGGTTGCGGGAACCGGATCTCCGGGTAGTTCTGGCGACGGAGGACCAGCTACCAATGCTACATTTCGAACAATCAATAGTCTTTGTATTGACGATTTAGGAAATATTTTTGTAGCAGATTTAGACGATAACCGGATACGTAAGATTGATGCGGTCACTGGAATCATCAACACTGTTGCCGGAACCGGTGTCGGAGGTTTTTTGGGAGATGGAGGACCGGCAACTGCCGCGCGGCTATATGGGCCAACGGATGTGTGTATAGACAGACACGGGAATTTGTTTATTGCCGATATTGCTAATTTGCGAGTTAGGAAAGTCGCACCCAATGGTATCATTTCGACAGTAGTGGGAAATGGATCAAATTCCCCGGCCTATTACGGAGGAGATGGCGGACGGGCTGACACCACCGCCATACATACCCCATATGGATTGTGTGTAGATGATACCGGGAATCTATATATCTCGGATGGACGCTTTCGCATAATGAAGGTAGACACATTCGGGATGATACGCACTTTTGCAGGGAATGGCGTAATGGCTAGTATTGGAGAAAGTATTCCTGCCACAGCTGCAAGTGTAATTGCAGTGAGAATAAGCATGGACCATAATAACAACATGTATTTATCGGAGTGGACGGGAAGCCATAAAGTCCGCAAAATTAGCAACAGCGGCATCATAACCACGGTTGCGGGTATGGGTACCGGCGGGTATAGCGGAGACGGAGGCCCGGCAACATCAGCTCATCTTAATGCCCCTTGGGATGTAGTCACCGATACCTGCGGCAATATATATATAGCAGATTCTTGGAACAACCGTGTAAGAAAAGTGTTCTTTTATCCGGAGTGCCCCGACACCACCGGTGGCGGCGATGACACTGTGGCACTTGCAGGTGAGGTAGAAAAAACTAATGATGTGTTGATTTTTCCGAATCCTGCAGGTAATGTTGTTACTATTAAATCTCCCACCAAACTTACCTATACGCTAATGGGCATTACGGGGCAGATAATTATGAGCGGCACTATCACCAGTGGCACACAATCAATGCCTGTGGCCCATCTTCCCGCAGGCGTGTATTTCATCACCACAACCTCACCACAGGGCATCCGCAGCGTAAAAAGAGTAGTGAAAGAGTAGTCGGTTCAAGGCTGCTGCCAATGACAGTTGGTATGCGACCGATGCAGCGTTTTACTAATCTTAGATAAATCCCGGAATCGACTGTGTATGTGCATAAAATCATAACTTTATGGTAGAATTCAAATAAAAATGGCTGCAACATCTTTAAGCAATATTCAGCAGGAGTTACTAAAGCTATATTCGTCAGATATAGCAGAGGCAGATCTGTTGAACATAAAAAGGTATCTGGCG
Organism: Chitinophagaceae bacterium; assembly: GCA_014879545.1. Lineage (GTDB taxonomy): Bacteria > Bacteroidota > Bacteroidia > Chitinophagales > Chitinophagaceae > Nemorincola. Next base: position 9,267 of record JACSRV010000161.1, read on the forward strand.
AAGTACTTTGCTGCTAAGGCGATAAACGAGGCTGATGCCCGTTGGGATGAAAAGGGCTATAGTAACGATACGATGGATAGTTGGCTAAATGAGGATATGACATCGGATGATAAAAGCGATCATTGATACGAATGTTCTCGTCTCGTCGTTGTCTTCAAGGTCGATCTATCACTGGCTGATACAAGATCTGCTTGATGAAAAATATGAGCTTTTTGTTACTGATGAAATAATTCTGGAATATGAGGAAGTGCTTACGCTGAAGTATTCAGCTTCGGTTGCGGGTAATTTTCTTATAGCTTTAAAGGAACTTCCGAATGTGCATTTTGTTCATGTCTATTTCCGTTGGAATCTGATCGGCGAAGAGGATGACAACAAATTTGTTGATTGTTATGTAGCAGCAGGTGCACATTGCCTGGTAACCCACGATGCGCATTTCGGAGTATTGAAGTCGCTCTCTTTTCCAAAAATAAATGTGCTGAAAATTGACGGCTTTCAAAGGGCTGTCTCAGAATAAACTTTCCACCCGATTTTGGCCTTTTTGAGAAAGATTGTTTCTTCGGTCGCGAGATTCGTTCGTCGCCAATTTCTTCATATCTACTTGCAATCACGCATATTATTTGATAGTACGCTTTTGGGGGGCAGAAAAAAGTTGGTGGGTTACAACTCTTTTGACTGTTTATTCGTGCGTATGTGTCAGCTACATTTCAAGGCGCGGCCATTTCCATGCATAACGGATAATAAGACATAGCAGCACTACCTCTACAATAGCACCTATCCACATGTGGGCCCAAGCCACTCCGGTAATGTTGAACAATGTATAGGGAATAAACACTGAAGCAATAATGACATTAGTCCAACGATTAACATTTGCAGGTAGGGCAACTGAAAGGAAGATCATGAGTGCAGGAATTGTCATGGACGCAAGTACCGTGACCAGAAACCCTTGCGTAATGTCGAATACGAAAACCTTGCCAGCCAACATTTCTTTCAGAGTACCCGGCATAAACAGGTGGAAATGATCGATGTATATGTACATGAACATCAGGGTGGCCCAAATTGCAGCAAGCTTTACTTTTATGTTTACCCTCACGTCTTCTAAGGCGTGGCGCGGTGTTGCTTGAGTATTCATATTTTCTTCGTCGTTAACTTATTTGCTACTTTAAATTCGATAAACGCCAACGATAGTATGATGACCACTTCGCCCAAGAGGTAGGACAACCCGAGTAATGTAAGATCGGTATAATGAGCGTATACCAATGATATTGTGAGCATGCAGTAGAGAACATTACTCACGCCAATAATTCTAAGATAGGGAGTCCACCGGCTCTTGAGTAAGAAGCAACAAGATATGGAGTAGGCACAGTAGATGGAGCCAATGGTCGCCAGATATGTGAGCATGTTTGGCGGCATGCCGAAGTGTGCAGAGAAATATCCGGAAATGAGAAATAGAGAACAAGCTGTAAAGCCTGCACCTAAGCCGTCAAACAGAAACAGTGTGCCCGGTTTTCTTGAGAAAAAATCTATTATGCTGGTCATGTAGTTGTTTATAGTTGAATCCGGTTTGCAGAATCAGAAATTGTACCCGAAATGGAATCCCGGTTCTCCGAAAATGAATTTAGGCCATTTATCATCTAAGTGTTTAAATCCGTCGGGCAGTTTTGTATGATAGGCGCGGTGGGTGATCGCAATCGAAGGTTGTATGAAAAATTTGTCTTTAAAGAGTTTTACGTGATAGCCCACACGATAGGTATTAAAGATCTGGAAGCCATTGTCAATTTTATTGCCTTTGTCGTTCATAAACCTTTGCCAGCTGGGCATTACGTTAAGTTCGGCATAGAGGCCTTTCCACAAGAATCGTTGGTAGGCCACAGATACGCCATACTCACGAACAAAGCCCGGGAATTTTTCTTCGGGCTTACCGTACGATGTGTTTAAGAATGGGTGAATGCCATTGGGCCATGCATACTTCCAGGTTTTTGGCTCAATGGTGATGACGTCTTTGCCGGTGAGGCGATAGCCCAAATTGAGTTGGGCGAAGGAGGGCGGGTTCACAGGGGCGAGATTCCCCAAAAGGAAAAGGGTGCTGCCTACCAAGCAGCGTTTGTACGTGCTGTCTTTTTCGGCATATTGTGCGTGCACGTGTAAACTACTTACCAATACTAATGCAAATGCGATGCTCTTAATGTTCATTTTCATGTCTTGTTTTCTGATGAGGCAAATGTAGATCTGAGAGACTGCGGGATACGTTCACTTAAGTTAAGAAATACGTCGGAGTGCTCTCTTTAAGTATCCTTGCTCCTGTTTTTTTGCTGATTTGGGTCGGAGCTTAAAACACGTAGCATTGCGTTTCGGATGTCTTTAAGTGTAGTGAACGTTACCAGAAATTATAGCCAAAATGTAGACCCGGTTGAATAAAGTAGTTTGGCCATTTATTCTCTACCACCTTAAATGATTCAGGCACATTAGTTCGCACGGGCCAATAACTACATCCGATAGCAGGTTCGAAAAAGAAACGGTTTTTAAAGAATTTAAACTGATAGCCCAAATGGAAGTTCATGTAAAGTGTGTATCCGTTTCCTATCTTCTTTTTGTTCTGATCAAGGTATTTTTCGAAAGCATTCAAAGCATATACGGATGTGTAGACCCCTTTCCACCAGAATCGCTGGTATCCGATGGTGGGAGCCAGGATACGGGCATGTCCGGGATAGTTCAGGCCGGGTGCGTCAAATGACGGGCCAAAGGGAATGCCGATAGGCCAGGAATAGATGGACCTTTTAAATTCAATAGAAACAACATCCTTTTGTGTTATTCTATATCCGACGTTTAACTGAAAATACTCGGGTTTATTTACGTTGTCAAAATTTCCCAATAGAAATAAACTACTCCCGATGTAGCACCTTCTGAAGGTACTGTCTTTTTGGGTGTTTTGGGCTTTCAGCAGGGGTGTACCCATCATCGTAAAAGCAAGTCCGATCTGTATAATTCTCTTCTGCATATCTCTTGATTGATATGGCAAAAGTAGAGTGGTGACAGGCTACGGCTCGTTCACTTAAGTTAAGAAATACGCCTTAACTCTTCTTTTCAAGGAGCCTTGCTCTGAGTCTGCTTAATGATTGCGGCTTGATGCCTAAAAAGCTCGCCAACTGGTGTTGCGGTACACGCTGAATGAGGTCAGGCCTATTCTGAAGTAAGTTCAGATAGCGTTGTTCGGGTGATGAAGTTTTAAACTCATCAAGATCCAGTCGCTGTTTGGCCAGGAGTTCTTCTGACAGCATTCTGCACATGGTTTCAAACTTTGGAAATTTGGTATTTACCTCCACCTCCATATCGGAGTTTGACACTGTGACTATGGTGTCTTCCAAACAACTTACATAATATTGAGAAGGCGTTTTTGTAGCAACACAATGCGGCGTCAGCGCATCCATCTCTGTGAAGAATGCAGTCGTTTTTTCTTCTCCGTCTATTATGTAATAAGTGCGTATGCAGCCTTTTAAAACGAAGTAGCTTTCATTTGATCGTTGCCCTTCTTTTAACAGAATGGTTCCTTTCTTCAAAGATCGAAATAGGTCTAAAGAAAGTATCGCATTCTTCTCCTCATCGTTCAGAGAAACGTATTTAGAAATAAAGTCGAATAGTATGTCTTGCATGGGTTTTATGTGTTGGTGGTTTTCATGACGCTCGGGGCACGGGTGACGGCCTTTCGGGAAACGAAGTTAGCGTAATTTTTTTGGTGCCTTTTGCAGGCTGTTTCCGGTAAAGGCGAGCCGCCAAAAACTCAATTTCAGGGTGGCAATTCCCTGAAACGGGAATTTCTGATATCCCTTTGACGGTAGTAGATTATTAAGCAGGGAATATTACTTTTATAGCACCATGAATGAAGGAATTTTCAGGAAGAAGTCGCTGAAGCAGATAAAGAAGGAGGTGGCAGAGGGGCATAGCGATGCCCATGCCACCGGCATGCATAAGGTGCTGGGCGTGCGCGACCTCACTTTTATGGGCATTGCTGCAATAGTTGGGGCTGGTATCTTCTCTACCATCGGCAAGGCCAGTTTTGATGGTGGGCCGGGTATTATTTTGTTGTTCTTGTTTGTATCGGTGGCCTGTGGGTTTTCGGCGATCTGTTATGCCGAGTTTGCCAGCATGGTGCCGGTTTCGGGTAGCGCCTATACCTATTCTTACGTGGCGTTTGGCGAGGTGATAGCCTGGATAATAGGGTGGGACCTGCTGATGGAATATGCCATTGGCAATATTGCCGTGGCCATATCGTGGAGCAGTTATTTTACGTCTCTGGTCAATAGTATACGGATAGGCAGTGTGCAGTTGCACATACCAGAATATCTTGCCACCGACTACTGGACTGCCCGCGATGGGCTGAGTGAGGCCGCAAAACTGGCGTGGCAGAACGCGCCCGTGGTGGCGGGTGTGAAGTTCATCTGCAATATTCCGGCTTTCATCATCACAGGCATCATCACCTGGATCATCTACATAGGCATTAAAGAATCGCAGCGCACCACCAATATCATGGTGATACTGAAGATCGCGATCATCATTCTGGTGATGGTGGCAGGTGCCTTTTATGTAAATACCAGCAACTGGACGCCTTTCCTACCCAATGGTATAGGCGGCGTGCTGGCGGGCACATCTGCAGTGTTCTTCTCCTACATCGGTTTTGACGCAATATCTACTACCGCCGAGGAGTGCAAAGACCCGCAGCGCGATCTGCCCAAGGCTATGTTCTACTCACTCATCATCTGTACGATCATCTATGTGCTGGTGGCGCTGGTGCTTACAGGCATGACGAGCTATACCAATCTGAATGTGGGTGACCCGCTGGCATACGTGTTCAGCGCTATGAACAGCAAGTGGGCCAACTGGATAGCCGGTGTCATATCCATAAGCGCGGTGATAGCTACGGCCAGTGTGTTGCTGGTGTTTCAGCTGGGGCAGCCTCGTATATGGATGAGCATGAGTCGCGACGGCCTGCTGCCTCCGGTATTTGCCAAGGTGCACCCTAAGTATAAAACGCCTTCGTTCTCAACCATTCTCACAGGCTTGGTAGTGGGCATCCCTGCTCTGTTCATGAACCTGACGGTGGTGGTGGACCTGACGAGTGTGGGTACTTTGTTTGCCTTTGTGCTGGTGTGTGGTGGTATCATTCGTCTGCAGCATGACCCGCACAGGCTGGAAAGCAAGTTCAAGACGCCCTATGTAAACGCCAAATGGATAGTGCCCGGCATGCTGGTGCTGGCGCTGGTGTTGTTGCAGGTATACTATCCGGGAGGGGTGGCTGGCGCCTTTGCCATCAGCAATCCATCGGGCGATGTGACGTGGGAGGCCATCAGCAGCAGGGTACCGTTCTGGGCATTTGGTATTGTGTTTGTAGTGACGGCCGTGCTGTCGTTCCTGCGCAATTATTCACTGATACCGGTACTCGGTTTCCTGAGCTGTGCCTACCTGCTGTGTGAGTCGGGCGTATCTAATTGGGAGCGATTCCTGGTTTGGTTGGTGTTAGGGTTGCTGGTTTACTTCCTGTATGGAAGGAAACACAGCCGTTTACTGAAGCAACAAGAGGCCAATCGTGCAGCATAGTATTGTAAACGGAAATTGTAACTTTAATCCTGTAACAGACGACCGGAAATAGACACATGGTAACGTTCATTGCTCCATCATTCAAAGAAGATTTCGATCCGCATGTGTTCATCGGGTCGCTACTTTGCCAGCGCAACAAAAACTGGAAGGCGATCATTTACAACAATGGCCCGAACCCATGGCTGAAGCACTTTGTGGAAGAAACACAGGAGCCCAAGCATAGGTACGAATTGTGGCTGAAGTCGTTGATAGAGCGGTTTAAGGATGACAGGATCATTTACAGGGAATCTCCTCAGAACACAGGTGCGTGGGGCTGCTACAACCGTATAGATGCCCTGATGAATATGGTGGATACAGAGTATGTGGTGCAGACCTCCATACAGGACTATTGGTTGCCCAATGCTGTGGATGCGATAGCTGCCAACCACGGTGCTGACTTCATCTACTGGAATTCCATTCACCACCATCTGAACTACAAAGAGCTGCATGCGATCCCCAAGGTGAGTTATATTGACTGGGGCAACTTTGCCGTGAAGACAGATATAGCAAGGAAGGTAGGCATCAATCATCCTGAGGCTTTCACTGCAGACGGTTTCTTTGTGCGCGACTGTATTGCGTCGGGGCTTATAGTGAAACCGGTGAAGCTGGAACAGGTGCTCACTATTCACAACTAAACAAAGCACAAAAAAATGAAGCGCGCACCGGTGGCACGCGCTTCATATTGTTGGGCGAAAGAACGGTGTTACTTGCCGTCTTTCTTTTCCTTCGCTTTCTTTTCCAGCATCTCTATGAGACCCGCGATGTTGCTGTGATCAAGACGCTTACCGCGTATGATCTTCTTCTCATCGAGCAGGTAGATAGTAGGCGTGCTGTACACGTCGTACTTGCTGTGGTAGTCGCTGGTGTGGTCGCTGTCCCAGGTGTTAAGCCATTCGCCCATGTTGTACTTCTTGATGAAGTCGGTGATAGACTTTTGGTCGCCCTCGGTAGCAACGGTCATTATCTTCACACCCTTGTCTTTGAGCACTACTTTGTAGAGGCTGTCGATTGAAGGCATTTCGTGCTGGCAGTGGCCGCAGGTAGGCGAGTAGAACAGCACGCAAGTGTATTTGGCCTTGATGGCGTGTACACTCTCCATCTTCTGACTCACTACGTTCGGCATCTTCAGTTCCGGTGCAATATTGCCGATCACGTTAGGTGCTATCTTTTGTGCACGATCGATGTACTTGCTCAGTTCATCGCTCTTCAGCCAGAACGCATCGCCCTTCATGTAGTAGTTCTCTACGAGGTACACGAATACTTCGTCCATGCCCATCACCTTGCTGTTCTCAACATAACGGGTGATCCACCAAAGTGTGTAGTGGAACATGTCTTTGGTGCCTTTACACTTCTTGAGGAGCACATCGGCTTCTTTCTCTACACTGTCGGTCCATGGCAGCACCAGCTTAGAGAAGTACTCTTCGAGGCGTGCATCGTAGATAGGTGTGTAGATGAGGCGGTCGTCGCGGAAGTCGAAACCATCCCAGAAGTGTGATTTGTAGTAGCGGTAGTTGAATGTAGAGTCTTTGGTCTTGCCGTCTTCGAGGAAGTGGTCACCTTCAGGGATCTGAGGGGTCTCGATAGCGTTGAAGATGGTAGCAAGCAGTGTGCCGGGGTAGTTCTTTACATAGTCGCGGCGATACTTGTTCAGTTCTTTAGAAGCTGCTACCGCCTTTTTGCGCACTGCAGCAGTGTCGGCAGTTGTCTTTGCTTTTTCGAGTTCTTTTTTCAGTTTTTCTTCGTTGCCGCTGTAGTCTTTCAGGTACTTCACGTAGTCGGAGAAGCGAGTGTTCTCGGGTGAGTTCTTGAACTGAATGCCATCAGGTATCTCGTCTTTCGGAGCTATGATAGTGATATCGTCGCCCTTGTTCAGCAGCACTTCGAAGTTGGTCTGCAGGTCGGAAAGGTAGAGGATGTAGATACCACCTGTAAACTCGGCGCTGGTGCTATGAAAGACAGCGGTGCCATTCTTATCGAAACGCGAAGAGTCGGTTTTAAAGATGGTTGGCCTGTTTTTACCATAGTAGTGCGCCAGAAACACCATTGAGTCTTTTACTCCCGGCATTTTGAGCACGATGTGGTAGCCGTCTTTGGCAAAAAGTGTAGATGATACCGTTGTC
>JACSRV010000170.1 GCA_014879545.1 Chitinophagaceae bacterium
GCATTGGCAGGTTTATTAAAAATCAAAAAATAACAGAAAATGAAAAATATAACACTATCCATATCCGCTGCTGTACTGATGACAATAGCAGTATCTTGTAACCAGTCGTCCAATAAAAATTCGGAAAAACCTGAAAACGGTTCAACGGCTGTAGCAGAAGATCAATCTACACAACAGTCAGAAAAGAAAGCAACCGATTCAGCTACTATTGAAGACGGGACATCAACAGCACAGGGCGATAACAATAGCTTTTCCATTGCACCTATCGTAACAGATTACCTGTCATTGAAGAATGCTCTGGTATCGGATAATGACAAAGCTGCCGCAAGTGCGGGCAAAAAACTGTTGGCGACTTTAAACAAAGTGGACATGCAGTCCGTACCTGCCGATAAACATCAAAAATATATGGATATAGCTGATGACGCCAAGGAACATGCAGAACATATCGGTGAGAATGCAGGCAACATTCACCACCAGCGTGAACATCTTTCATCCCTTAGTGAAGACCTGAAAGACCTGATAGCATTGTTCGGTGCGTCCCAGACCTTATATCAGGATCATTGCCCCATGTTCAATGATAATAAGGGAGCGATATGGCTGAGTGAAAGCAAGGACATCAAGAATCCATATTATGGATCAGAAATGTTGACTTGTGGTAATGTGCAGAAGACCATTGCTGCCAAGTAAACCCAATATGGATCACATTGCCGGTAGTATAGCTTGAATTTGCAGATGGGCTTAATTGTGTGAGATTTATTGAGAAATCAGTAAATCTCACAAATCTAACAAGAAAAATCACAATAGCCGGGTCTGTTAGAATCCTCAATTTTGTACTGTTGCCCGGTAATGGATAAGCAATGTAATAATGGGTCTAAAAAAGAAAATTATTTTGGGGGTGGCTGTCATCCTGATCGGTATACAGTTCTTCCAGCCGTTGCGAAACCAGTCGGAGGAAGTAACTGAAGCTCATTTTGAAAAAGTATATGCCGTACCCCAAAATATAAAAGCAATCCTTGTTCGATCCTGTTATGACTGCCACAGTAACAACACCCATTATCCATGGTATGGTCGTATCCAGCCAGGAGCATGGTATATGGCAGACCATATCAGGAAAGGGAAAGAGGAACTTAATTTCAGTGAGTTCGGCGATTATTCCCAGCGTAGGAAACGCAGTAAGCTGAGATCTATAGCCGGACAGGTGAAAGATGGGGAAATGCCGCTGTCGTCCTATACCGTGGTTCACCGTGATGCCGCTATTTCAGAGGAAGACAGACGGACTTTAACGCAGTGGTTCGAAGCTATGGAAGACAGCGATAAATAAAATTTGGAACAATGTACAAACATCAAAATATAATTATAAAAACAGTACAGACAGTATTTATGCTACTGTTTACACATACACTTTTCGCACAGAAAGTAGTGCATTACGATCTTTATGTTAAGGATACCCTTGTGAATTATGCAGGTAAGGAAAAAAGGGCCATTGCGGTAAACGGGCAGATCCCGATGCCGACATTAACCTTTACGGAGGGCGATACTGCCGAGATAGTCGTGCACAACCTGCTGAAGGAAAGCACATCACTACATTGGCACGGCGTATTTTTGCCCAATAAAGAAGATGGTGTGCCCCATCTTACCCAACAGCCTATTCCCCCCGGTTCTACCTATACATATCGTTTTCCCATTATCCAGAACGGTACCCATTGGTATCATTCCCATTCAGGATTGCAGGAACAGATCGGGATGTACGGAAATTTTGTCATGAAGAAACGTGAAGATGACAAAACCTTCAGGAAAGGGATCGATGATCTGCCAACGGTACCTATTATCCTTAGTGAATGGACAAATTTGAACCCGAACAACATCAACCGGATGCTGCACAACGCCAACGATTGGGCCGCTATCAAAAAAGGGGCTACGCAATCCTATGGTGAGGCTATCAGTGAAGGTCAGTTTGGCACAAAGGTGAAAAATGAATGGAAGCGAATGCTTGCAATGGATGTAAGTGATGTGTACTATGACAAGATACTTATCAACGGAAGCAACTCGCCCCAGCTGAAGTCCGTGGACGGCAAGCCGCTCAAAGCAGGCGATAAAGTACGCTTACGTATTTCAAATGGTGGCGCTTCCTCTTATTTCTGGTTACGCTATGCAGGCGGTAAGATAACCGTGGTAGCCAGTGACGGAAATGATGTGGAACCGGTTGAGGTGGACAGGTTGATCATAGCCGTATCAGAAACCTATGATATTGTGGTTACGATTCCTAATGAAGGAACTGCGTACGAATTATTGGCTACTACGGAAGACAGAACGCAATCGGCAAGCTATTACATTGGAAATGGCGTAAAACAACTGATTGCCCCCTTACCAAAATTGAAATATTTTGAAGGGATGAAGATGATGAACGACATGATGAAGATGAACGGCGACCTGGATGATATGGGAATGAACATGAGCCTGAACCAGATGGATATGAATGTGGTAATGTATCCCGAAATTACAGGAGAGGCAGGAAAAAAAGCTGACCATAGCAAACACGGCGGTATGGATATGAGCAATGACCCCAACCGCTATAACGCCAATGCACTTGGCGATATCGTTACCCTGAACTATGCGATGCTAAAATCTCCCCGTAACACGACACTTCCCAAAGATGCCCCTGTCAGGGAACTGAAATTTACACTTAGCGGCAATATGAACCGCTACGTGTGGAGCATGGACAACAAAGTACTTTCAGAAGTTGACAAAATTCCGGTAAAGAAAGGTGAGATATTGCGTATCACGCTCCATAATAATTCCATGATGCGCCATCCGATGCACCTGCACGGTTTCGACTTCAGGTTATTGAATGGCAAGGGTGATAATTCGCCTATGAAGAACATCATAGATATTATGCCGATGGAAACCGATACGATAGAGTTTGCGGCAAACGAGGAAGGCGACTGGTTCTTTCACTGCCATATCCTTTACCACATGATGGCGGGCATGAACCGTGTTTTTGCTGTGGGCGATTATGAAAACCCTTATCTCCCTGATAAGCAAAAAGCATACAGGGCATTGCAGAAGGAGGCCAATATGCCGCATTTCATGGCACAGAATGATTTTGCGACCAATGGTAATGATGGTGAAGCCATGCTTCAGAATGCCAGATGGAGCCTGGGAACGGAGTGGCGATTAGGGTATAACGATATGCACGGATACGAAGTGGAGACCCATTTGGGAAGATACATCGGCAAGATGCAATGGCTGATGCCTTTCATCGGATTTGACTGGCGTTACCGTAAAATGGG
>JACSRV010000101.1 GCA_014879545.1 Chitinophagaceae bacterium
TGAAAGTTTTATGATAGTGCGAAAAGTGCAGTACGATAAAAAGTTCTTTGAGGCAAATGCAAAACGCTTGCAAGAGTTCAGATACGAGTGGCTCACTTTCAAAGTGAACAACACTTTTGGTCGAGATTCTCGAAGATTTAGCTGTAAATTTGATTATCTAACATGACATCATGATCGCAGCGAAAACAATAGATAAAGAGATTAGCATGTATCTCGAGCATTTGAACAATGGCCAGAAGGAGGCTGTGTTGAAAGTGATCAAAACGTTTGCCCATGAGGAAGATGAATGGTGGGAGGCGTTAGAGAGTGATGCGAAAGACTCAATAACTAAGGGGCTAAAGCAGGCAAAAGAGGGTGAGGTTGTGCCGCATAATGAAGTGATGAAAAAATATAGAAGGTGGCAATCGAAGTAGTCTGGACGCACGAAGCTATACAGACCTTTGACCGACAAATCATTTACATTACCAGTGAATGGGGAGAGTTGGCAGCCGAGAAGTTATTTCGCAGTACAGATTCAGCCATTCAAAGAATTCAGTTGTTCCCTGAGTCATATCCGCCCGGAGTTCACAGAAAAACATACCGTCGCGCCCGACTGAACAGGCATATTGTTATGTTCTACAAGTATCACAAGGCGCAACGAAAAATATCTATTATCACTTTTTGGCACAGTAAGCAGGATCCGGGCAAGTTGAAATATTAAAAGTCGCTCATCGGGGAGATTTGCCCAACACGACATAGTCGGATACAAACGCCGAATCTGATTTTATTTTATATTTGAATGGCCGAGGCCAACCGAGAACCACTTTTTACAATCTTTATGAAAATATTCCTGTTCCTGCTTTGTGCTATTTTGGCCATTTCAACATTTGCTCAAGCAAAGGCAAAGCGGTATAACAGAGTATTCAAAATTGGAGAATATGGTGATACGCAGGCCTTCATCGATACAACAGGTAGGTTCAATCTTCGTTATAAAATAATGAACGGTGCGGTGAATATCTGGGCCGTTGATTCGTCGCAATATTATGGGGAACTGTATTTCTACACTAACCGAGTTGATAAAAGAAACAGGCATTACGCGGTGTATTTTCGCATACCGGACAGCTTGGGCAGGTATATAGCAAATGCTTTTGTTAGCATGGATGTTCCAAAAGCTTTTGTGGAGAGCAGTTACCAATTGGTTGGGTGTAGTCATTGTATAGACCAGGGTTACAATTACTGGGATGGAAAGTCATATAAGAGCGATCTCATAAATTCTATTCAAAATAATAGAGTCGTCGATTCGTTTAATCTTTATGTGGACTCTGTCCTTCATACCGAAAATAGATTTTTCGATTTTATTGGTCTCTTACCAGACGGGGTATACCAGCGTAACATGTTGGAAGTAATCAAGGAAACGGAAGGAACCCGTAAAAGAAGGAGCAAAAAAGTTCGCAGTTTTAAGCATCTCTCATAGTAAGCCACGATTAAGTGTAGGCGAGAAAGTGGGCCAGAGGAGATTTAAAAGCCAGCGTTAGGCCAACGCGCCACGCCTTAAACAATTTTCTATCACACTTCAGAAAACGCACTATCATAGAATTTTCTTCTTGTTGTGTTTAGAAGTCGAGGCTACCTTTAGTGTTGTGGATAATGGTTTGGCTCACATCCAAAGTGTGCCACACCTAAAGGAAGAGTGAGGTCTGATAACAAGTTACTGCAGGATAATGGCTTAGTTCGTTTCCAAATTGTACCAAACCCTTATTACGCATTTATTTTAATTAATGTGCTGGTATTGCATAATATTGTTGAAAAAGTATGATAATTTTGTAGAAATTAATCTTGTTTTGAATACGATATTTTTATTCAATATATATTAATTAATTTAAAAATGAGAAAGCGATACTTAGTTTTAATTCTATTTGTAGCCATTATGGGCGTATTAAATTCCTGTAGCAAGAAAAAGGAAGAATCGCAGAAGGTGAACCTTGAGAAGCTGGGGAGCGGAGATCTGAAGCCGTCTGTTTACGGAATAAGGGGGTTTAATAGCAAGGGGGCACCAATTGTTCATCATAGCCTGAACTACCTCTACGAATGGGACGACGCGAGTAAAGCGTTCAACAAATTGGGCGATGTTATTCCGAATCAGGCTCAGGCGGCAAATGGAAGAATTGTACAAGATGCTTTGGGCAATTATTACTACCATTCAGGCAACCAAGGGGATGTTTTCATATTGAACAAGGTCACAAATAAGTGGGATACTGTCGCAATAGCGCCCGGTTATAAGGACAAAATGATCGCTAACACAAACGGAGACATACTCGTATACATCAACAACACTACTATTGGTGGCGTGCAGAGCTTTTATAAAAAATCTGCTTCGGTTAACACATGGGTAAAGGTGCTGGATCTTCCGGCCACAAGCACCCAGCAAACGGCGCCTCAATTTTTGAATAATGATGGTCGGGCATTTTTTCCTGTTTCAGCCAGTGCGAGTAGTGCCATCGACGGGTCGGGTGTCTATAATGACGTTGTGTTAAACACCAATACCGGGGTATTTGAGGTGTTTTATGATAAGGCTGACCCGGAAAACCTCGGGGTACTTGCAGCGTATAATTATGAGGGATTCAACAGCGATCACACAACGCCCAATGGCGACTTCTATACACTGGTGCCGGCCTCAACCGGAGCAAAGACCTCTTTGTATAAGATCAGTTCAAAAACACTGCCGGCGAAGTTTGTAAAAGTCACTGAATTCTCACACCCGCCAATCGAAAGTGGCAGCTACCTCACCATGCGTGGTTGCAAGGTAAACGAAGTGACCGGTAGCATTAAATATAGATCTAGTTGCCAGTTGGGGTCATCGTCTCACAAAAATCTTGGAGTATCAAAAACTACATCCACAGAGCTGACTATGCAGCAGCATGATGGAGTGCAGAATGAGCTGATAGCCGGTCCCGACGGAACGGTGTATGTTCTGGAGTGGGAAGGGTATATTTATCAGTGGAAATAAAGCAGATGATTTGTGGGCAATAGCACTGGGTGTGGTTGCCTCATGTCGGGTCAATGTAGTGCCTTGACAGGATAAAATTGAAAACGGAGCAAATGGAACAGGCCATCGGCTCCGTTTCTTTTTTTTGTGACGAAAGTGAGGGCCACTTCCAAAGGGTATCACGCCTTAAACAATTTTCTATCACACTACAAAAAACGCACTATCATAGAATTTTCTTCTTGTTGTGTTTAGAAGTCGCGGCTACCTTTAGTATAGCGGAAAATGGTGTGGCTCATTTCCAAAGTGTGCCAGCCTTAAATCGGTGGGAGATTTTTGGGAGTTTTTGGTAACGTGGGAGTTTTATAAACAAGTGAGGATCAGGCGAAAAATCGATAAATAGCGGATAAGGAATTTTTTTTAAAACGGGAGATTTCCTGCAGGCTCTTGGTGTGGCTCACTTCCAAAGTGTGCCACACCTTTCGTACCTCGAAAACGTAGCAAACCACCGATTGGGGATGCAGTGTTGATGAAATGGAGGGTACATTCAGCCGTTTCGCTCAAATAATGTACGTTTGTGTTACGAGTAGTTCATGCGGGTCAAGAAATTAATTACACTATTTATTGCGTTGGCGGTCACATTTGGCGCGCGCGCCCAGTCGCGAGGCGGAAGGGAGGTGACGTCCCGTATATTGATATTGTTGGATAAGTCGTCCAGTATGATCAATGTGTGGGATGGGGGACGGAAGAAGTCGAAGGTGGCAGATGAGATAGTGCTGCGCATAATGGACAGCGTATACCGGGTGAACCCGGATGTGGAGTTCTCGCTGCGTGTGTTCGGGCATCAGTCGACGGTGGACGAAAATAACTGCCGCGATACCCGCAATGAGGTGCCTTTTCGCCGCGATAACCGCTTGCAGATGGAGTACAGGCTGGACGATATTCAGCCGTTGGGTGTGACGTCGATAGCCTATGCGCTGCAGGAAGCTGCCGACAATGATCTGGTGGATGTGGCGCATAACGCCTACAGCATCATATTGATAACGGACGGTGGTGAGAGCTGCGGCGGCGATATATGCGCTGTGATGGCGAAGCTGGCGGCGAGCAAGGTATTCTTCAGACCCTATATAGTGAACCTGGAAAGTTCTATGCAGCTGCGCACAGCCTATGCGTGTATGGGCGACTATCTGGAGGTGACCCGCTATGGCGATCTGCCGGGTGCTGTGAGCAAGATTGTGAATGCGTTCAGGCCGGTGATTAATGTGAATCAGAAAACGTACACAGAGGTGAAGGAAGTGGCCGCAACAGCACCCACGGTGATGAATGTGACCATTCCGGTAATAAAAGTGAAGGACACAGTGGTGCACAGTGTGGACCCCACCAAGGGACTGCAGCAGATAGCCGCACTGGTGCCGGCCACAAGGTATTTTGCGATAGACGCGCTGGCAGTGGCCAAACCTGTGAAGGTGACTGTACCTCCGTTTGTGCCTGTGACACAGGATGATGGACCTGAGACACCCGAGAAAGAACCCACTTTTGCCGTGACCAGTGTGGCGCCGCGTGCGTTGAAGACGCTGACAATGCCCGCGCCGGTGAGTCAGCAACCAAGACCAACGGTAGTAGGGCGATACGAGCCACAGATAGAAGAAGAGGTACCTGCAAGGCCCGCGCCGGAGGCGATAAGTAAGCTGAACACTGCACCGCTGCGCACACTGGTGAAGGTGACACAGGGGTTTGTGCCGGTGGACATGGTGAAGGTGGGCCGTTATGAACCTGTGATTGTGGAAGAGGTGCCACCGCGGCCGGACCCGATAACCATAGCCCGACTGCAAACACCGCCCAAGCGACTGATCAATCTGTTTGTGCTGGATGGGGACGGATCGATACTGAGGCCACGCAAGGTGCCGCCTATGCCGCCGCTGAAGTTTGATGATGCGCCGGCCGCAAAACCTGCCACGAAGCCTGTGGCGGGCACGCCGAAGCCACTGCCGGGCAAGCCTGCCGAGTTCAAAGTAGAGACCGAAGAGGCAGAACAGACCACAGTGCAGATCTACTTCACGAACGGCAAAGGAAAGTTCTACACCACCACGCCGCAGATAATGCTGCTGGACCCGTACACGGGTGATATGGTGAAACGTTTTTACCGCATGGTGGACGGTGACGGCAATCCTGATCCGCAACTCAACATTCAGCCGGGTACTTATAATCTTACGTTCTCTGAGTCGCGCAACAGGGTGGTGAACAACCTGGTTATAGAGCCGAACAAAAAGAACAAGGTGTATATAGTGGTAAACAAAGCCAGTCTGTCATTTGAGTACGTGGGCGCGCCCAACAGGCCGGTGAAGGAGTTCAGCGCGGTGGTGACACAACGCAACCGCGCCAACGGCAGCATAACACAGCAGAAGTGTACCGACAAGCTGGAGTATGAACCCGAGAACTACCACGTGGAGATCAATACCTTCCCGCTGGACATACGCAACATAGACCTGGACTTTGACGAAAGTGTGATCCGTATACCGCAGCCGGGCTTTGCGAAGTTTGTGGCCGAAGAGGGTATGAACAGTGTGACGCTGTATGAACAGTTTGGCGATAAGTACCGTTCTTTCTCAACCATAAAACTCAGCGACCCTGTGGCCAAACACCTGCAGATTCAGCCGGGCAAGTATGAGGCGCACTACCACAAAGGTCCCGGTGGTCCGAACGCGTCGGAAAAGGTGGTGATCTTCCTGATAAAGGCTACTGAAGAAACTGTGATAGAACTGAAATAATGGAAAGGCCTCTTCTTGAAATAAGCATAGTTACCCTCGCCTCGCCTGATTATGCGGAGGTGTTTGCGTTGCGCGATGAGGTGCTGCGCAAGCCGCTGGGTATGTCTTTGAAAAATGACGACCTGAGCCGTGATGCGGTGGATGTGATCTTTGCCGGAAAGATGGATGGCAAAGTGGTGGTGTGCCTGATGCTGCACCATAAAAACGACGATCTGGTGCAACTGCGCCAGATGGCTGTATATGATGCGTGGCAAGGCCGTGGGCTGGGCCGGCAGCTGGTGGAAGCAGCAGAACAGTATGCCCGGGAAAAGGGTTACCGCACACTGGTGCTGCATGCCCGCAAGAATGCCATGGGCTTTTACGGAAGTATGGGTTATGCTGTGGTAGGGGATGAATTTACAGAGGTGGGGATACCACATTATATAATGGAGAAGGCGTTGCAGCAGTAACTACTTTTTACCTTGTTCGCTGCCGCTCTTATCGTTCTTTTCGGCAGGGGTCTCTTCGGTGTCTTTCTTCTTTTTCTTGTCCTTGCGGTCTTTTTTCTCCTGCTCTTTTTTCAGGCGTTCTTTTTCAGCTTCACGTTCGGCGGCCAGCTTCTCTTTAGCCTCCTTGTCCTTTTCTTCGTCTTCCTTCATCTGGTCTTCAAACACACTTTCGTCGACCCGGCCCGAGCGGCCGCGATCGAGAATAGCATCGAGGGTCTCGATCTTGCCCTTGGGTGTGCCGGTCTGGTGTAGCTCCACGTCGAAGCCGTTCTCTTCGGCATTGGTCCATGCGCCCACATAGTTGCGCCCGGTGAGGGTGAGCTCCATGAGTCCTTGTGCGGTCTCGTCCTCAATGATCCACTTTCCTTCTTTGTTCTGTGTGATCTCCAGTTTCAGGTAGCGTTTGTTCTCGCCCAGCTTGTAGAGGCCATCGTATTGCTGCGGCTTGCCGGGAATGGGTTTCATGTAGCGGACATAGAGTTTGATGGGTATCTCATTGTCCATAAGTCCTTCGTAGTATTTGCGGTCCACCACCTCTTTGCGCATTTCGTCTTCTTCGGGGTCTTCCTGCTTTTTCAGCATCAGCGAACCTTTGTCGGATGTGTCGGCGGCTGCGAGCGAGTCGGCAACGGCAATGCTGTCCACACTCACGGTATCGGGGTGGGCGGCTTTCCATTCCAGCCACGCCTGTTCTTCGACCTCTCTGCGCCTAAACTCGTCTATAGATTTTGCCTGAAGGACATTAACCAATTGCCCGCCGAAGAACTGGCCCTTTATCTTTTGTATCTCGGTGACGGAGACGCAGAATATGACCCTGTTGAACACATCGGTGACGAACAAGTAGCCATGGAAGCGTTCGGGGGCTATGTGGTCGTAGCCTATGAGGGCACGTGTGGGGTCTTGTTTGCGCAGTTCGTAGCGCGCCATGGTAACACGGCTCCACTGTATGCCTGAGTCTTCGCCCTTGGATAGTACGTGGCAAAAGCCACCGATGATGCTCTTGTTATAAAGCGGGTCGAACTCGATGAGGACCTGAGGCTTCTCCCTGAGGGTGTTCAGTTCCTTTTGGGTCTGCGGGCTTTTGTCGGTATTGTGCATGACCATGCTCCAAAGGGTGTCGAATGGAGGGAAGAGGTCGTAGTAGCCGGCGGTGTCTTTATGTTGCAGGCAGCCCACCAGCTTGTACATGAGTTCCCCTTCGGTCTTGGGCCACTGCCGTTTTGGTTTACGCCAATACTGCGCCGAGGCACTAATGCCCACAAGCAATACCAGCAACAACAAAACGATGCGTTTCATGTAATACAAAAGAACGATAAAGTTAGCGAATGCGTTTGAATAGGTGTTTCAGACTCAGCGATCAGGGGTGGTGTTCTTCAGGAGGTCGCCTACGGAAGTGACTTTGTAACCCTGTGCCTGCAGCGAGTTCAGGATTGTGGGAAGTGCGCTGAGCGATGCCGACACACTGTCGTACATGGTATGCAGCAGGATGATGGAGCCAGGGCGCACGTTGCGGGTTGTGGATCGCACGAGGCTGTCGGGGTTGAATCGGAGGGACAGATCAAGGTCGGGCGCCACATCCCACAAAATTGTGTGGCGGTTGGTTTGGTTGAGATAGTAGGGTAAATAGATGAGTTTGGTGCCGAACGGGGGGCGGAAGCGGATGGCGCCTTTGTAGCCCAGGGCGCGGATGATGCTGTCAGTGCGTTCCACCTCGGACCGGATGAACACCGGGGAGCGGAAAATGAGCGCCTGATGCGACCAGGAATGATTGCCGATCTCGTGCCCGGCGGCAATGATGCGGGCGGTGCGTTCGGGTTCGAGGCTCATTTCTGCACCCGTGAGGAAGAAAGTAGCCTTGACGTCAAACCTGTTAAGGATGGCAAGTACGCTGTCGGAGGCAGGGCCGGGGCCGTCGTCGAATGTCAGTGCTACGGCTTTGTGTCGGGTTTGGATATGGCTGTGGTAAGTGCCCGTCCACTGCCAGTTTGTAAGGTGGGCAATACGCAGCAGAACCGGCTTTGCCGAGGCGATAGTAACTAGGATGATCAATACAAAAAACAGCCGTTTGCGCACAGAAAGGGAAGATTCTACGAATAAAGGTAATGTGTAATGCTGATAGCGTAAGAAACGGCTCATTTCGTACCTTTGCACCCTGTTATAAACGGAATATATAATATGGCGTACGCTCTAAAGAATAAGATACGTTTGGTCACTGCGGCATCGTTGTTTGACGGTCATGATGCATCAATAAATATCATGCGTCGCATATTGCAGTCGAGCGGGGCAGAGGTGATACACCTGGGCCACGACCGTAGTGTGAAGGAAGTAGTGGACTGCGCGATACAGGAAGATGCGAATGGCATTGCCATTACTTCTTACCAAGGAGGCCATGTGGAGTACTTTAAGTATATGTACGATCTGCTGAAAGAGGCAGGTTGTGGCCATATAAAACTCTTTGGCGGCGGCGGCGGTGTGATATTGCCGGACGAGATCAAAGAACTGCACGAATACGGTATCACACGCATCTACTCTCCGGATGATGGCCGCGCCATGGGTCTGCAGGGTATGATCGATGACCTGCTGGAGCAATGCGACTTCCCGACGGGCAATCAGCTGAACGGTGAGGCGGGCCATTTGAAAGAGCGTGACGTGAAGTCGATAGCCAGACTGATATCTGCAGCGGAGAATTACCATGACCTGCCTGAAACACAGGCGGCACTGAAAAAAGTGAAAGATGCAGCAGCAATATCTAAGGTACCGGTGCTGGGTATAACAGGTACCGGTGGTGCGGGTAAGAGCTCGCTGGTGGATGAAGTGGTGCGCCGCTTCCTGCTGGACTTTAAAGACAAACATATAGGTATCATATCGGTGGACCCATCGAAGAGGAAGACAGGTGGTGCACTGCTGGGCGACAGGATACGCATGAACGCTATCCGCAACGATAGGGTGTATATGCGCTCAATGGCCACACGCCAGAGCAACCTCGCTGTGTCGAAGCATATACATGACGCGGTAGATATACTGAAAGCCGCCAATTATGATTTTATCATACTCGAAACATCGGGTATCGGGCAGAGTGACACGCAGATCACTGATCACTGTGACCTGAGCATGTATGTGATGACGCCTGAGTATGGTGCTGCCACACAGCTGGAGAAGATAGACATGCTGGACTTCGCGGATATTGTTGTGATCAACAAGTTTGACAAGCGCGGCGCTATGGACGCATTGCGTGATGTGAAGAAACAATACCAGCGCAACCACAAGCTGTTTGATAAGAGCGCAGACGATATGCCTGTGTTCGGTACGATAGCCTCTCAGTTCAACGATCCGGGTACGAACACTATGTATAAGACCCTGATGGATATCGTAGTGTCAAGGACGAGTGCGCCGCTGACATCGAACTTTGAGATTACGGGCGAGATGAGCGAGAAGATCTACATCATTCCGCCGAACCGCACACGTTACCTGAGCGAGATATCAGAGAACAACCGCAACTATAATTCATGGGCAACGTCGCAGGCGGCCATAGCGCAGAAGCTGTTTGGCATCAGGAAGACAATAGAGACCGTGCAGGCAATGGATGCCGACGATAAGGACAGGTTGGTGAAGACACTGGAAGAAGTGTATGCCAAGACACAACTGGAGCTGGACCCGAAGAACAATGTGTTGCTGGAACAGTGGGAGAACAAGAAGAAAAACTATACTGACGAATATTACGTATTCAAGGTGCGCGATAAAGAAGTGAAGGTGAAGACCCACTCTGAGTCTTTGTCGCACCTGCAGATACCGAAGGTTGCTGTGCCACGCTATGAGGCATGGGGCGAGATACTGAAATGGGCGCTGAATGAGAACTTCCCGGGTGAGTTCCCGTATGCGTCCGGTATTTATCCGTTCAAGCGTGTCGGCGAGGACCCTGCGCGTATGTTTGCGGGAGAGGGTGGACCGGAGCGTACCAACAAACGCTTCCACTACGTGTCGCGCGGGATGCCTGCAAAACGTCTAAGTACCGCGTTTGACAGTGTGACGCTTTATGGCCAGGACCCTGATCACCGCCCGGATATTTATGGCAAGGTGGGTAACTCGGGTGTGAGTGTTTGTTGCCTGGATGATGCCAAGAAACTGTACAGTGGTTTTAATCTGGCAGACCCGATGACATCGGTGTCAATGACCATCAACGGGCCCGCGCCAACTATGACAGCGTTCTTTATGAATGCCGCCATCGATCAGCAGTGCGAACTGTATATAAAGGCGAATGGTCTGGAAGAGGAAGTAAATAAAAAGATAGATGCCATCTTCGCGGCTAAGGGGTTGCCAAGACCTTACTACAATTCGGTTGGTGGCAAGACTGTGTTGCCTGAGGGTAATGACGGTTTGGGTCTGATGCTGTTGGGTGTGACGGGTGACGAAGTGTTGCCGCGTGAAGTGTATGAAGAGATAAAGGCTCGCACACTGAGCTCGGTGCGCGGCACAGTGCAGGCAGACATACTGAAGGAAGACCAGGCACAGAATACCTGCATCTTCTCAACAGAGTTCTCACTGCGTGTGATGGGCGATGTGCAGCAGTATTTCATTGACAAGAAGGTGCGCAATTTCTATTCGGTGTCCATAAGTGGCTACCATATAGCAGAGGCAGGCGCCAACCCAATTTCTCAGCTGGCATTCACGCTATCGAACGGATTCACGTTTGTAGAGTACTACCTGAGCCGTGGTATGAATATAGATGACTTCGCGCCAAACCTTTCGTTCTTCTTTAGTAATGGTATCGATCCGGAGTATAGTGTGATAGGCCGTGTGGCGCGCCGCATCTGGGCTAAGGCCATGAAGCTGAAGTATGGCGGTAACGAACGTTCGCAGATGCTGAAGTACCATATTCAGACATCGGGCCGTTCGCTGCATGCGCAGGAGATAGACTTTAATGATATCCGCACCACGCTGCAGGCGCTGTATGCGATATACGACAACTGTAACTCGTTGCACACGAATGCTTATGACGAGGCAATCACAACGCCTACGGAGGAGAGTGTGCGCAGGGCAATGGCGATACAGCTTATCATCAACAAGGAGTTGGGACTTGCGAAGAACGAAAATCCGTTGCAGGGATCATTCATCATTGAGGAACTTACTGATCTGGTTGAAGAAGCGGTGCTGGCTGAGTTTGACCGCATAACAGAGCGTGGTGGTGTGCTGGGTGCTATGGAGACCATGTATCAGCGCGGAAAGATACAGGAAGAAAGTCTGTACTACGAAACACTTAAACACACAGGCGAGTTCCCTATAATTGGTGTGAATACGTTCCTTAGTTCTAAGGGATCGCCGACAGTGATACCATCGGAGGTGATACGCTCTACAACTGAAGAGAAGGAATTCCAGATCGGTACAGTGAATAACTTATGGAAGCGTAGTGAGGATAAGAGTGCGGATATGTTGAAGCGTTTGCAGCACACAGCCATTCAGAACGGTAACATTTTTGAGACGTTGATGGATGTAGCCAAGTATTGCTCGCTGGGACAGATCACCAAGGCTCTGTTTGAAGTGGGTGGACAGTACCGTCGCAATATGTAATAGAAGTACCCGGAAGGGTGTAGAATAACGAAGGGGCTGCAACTATGTTGCAGCCCCTTCGCTTTTGGTAATACCTTATTTAAAGGATGTTGAGGATCTGTTCTTTTGCTTTTTCCAGTTCGTCTTTCATGTTAATGACGATCTGCTGGATCTCGGCATGGTTGGCTTTTGAGCCGAGTGTGTTTATCTCGCGGCCTATCTCCTGAAGGATGAAGTTGAGCTTGCGGCCAATGGCCATGTCGTTCTCCTTCACTGTGTTGTTGAAATATTCGCAGTGCTGGCGCAGGCGTATCTTTTCTTCGGAGAAGTCCATACGCTCCAGGTAGTAGATCATTTCCTGCTCGAAGCGGTTGGGGTCTATTTTTTCCTTTCCGGCCATGTCTTCCAGCCACTGATTGATGCGGGTGCGGATGCGCTCTATTCGGTCGGGCTCCAGCGGCAGTATCCTGTTGTGGAGTTCGTCTATGTTGTTGATGCGGGTAGTGATGTCGCGGAGGAGGGCTTCGCCTTCGTGCTGGCGGTGTTGCATGAGGTCTTCGGCAGCGCGAACGATCACTTTCTTCACCTGTTCCCATTCTTCGTCGGGCAGCATGTCAGAATCGGGTGCCACTACCTCGGGCATACGCATGAGGGTGGACAGTACATTATCTTCGGGTACGCCCGTTTGCTGCGCTATCTGCTTCATGGCGTTGTAGTAAAATACAGCCAGATCAGTATTCACCACCATTGGCTTGGAGGCGCCTTCCTGCTTCACAGTGATGGTAAGATCAACAGTGCCACGCATAAGGATGTTGGCGAGCATGGAGCGTATATCGAGCTCCCACGAACGAAGGATGGGAGGCAGCTTCGTATTAAGGTCGAACTGTTTTCCGTTCAGGGCTTTCATTTCCACCACCACTAGTCGTTGGTTGATGGTCTCTTCGGCACTTCCGAAGCCGGTCATTGAGTATAACATAATGTATTTCTTTACTGCAAGATGACGACAAAGGTCGTGATAAAAAAATGCGTTTGCCGGCTTTTGTGGAAAAAGATTGTAAAATCATCTTAATTCAGCAAAAAAGCGGTGTAGCGGGTTCTAATTTGGTTATTTTTGTCCGTACCGCCTATGCGTTCTATTGTCCTCATCATATTGTTGGTATTGTCGTTTGCGGCCGATGCGCAAACCCGTGAGGTGATCTATCCTCCGAAGGATACTTTGCTGGCGCGCCGCAAGCAGATCATGGCTGCTATTGAGGAGACCGAAAGGGAACTGCAGGCGATAAAGAGCGACAAGCAGGCAACGATAGGACAGTTGCGGGCATTGCAGAGCAAACTGGCCGACCGTCAGCGCCTTATAGGTAATATCAATGACGAACTGGGCGATATAGACAGGGATATCCGCAATTCATCGAGAGAGGTGATGACGCTGAAGCAGAAGCTGGAACAGTTGAATACCCGCTATGCACAGTCGCTTCGTTATTCTTACAGTACCCGCAGTTCATATGATATGCTGGCGTTCCTGTTCTCTTCGCGCGACTTTAACGAAGCCATGCGCCGTATGAAGTACCTGAAGAAGTTCAGGGATTTCAGGAAGTACCAGGTGCAGCAGATAACGCATACACAGGTGCAACTGAAGCAGAAGATAGGTGTGCTGAGCGAAGAAAAGACCAAGAAAGACCAGGTGCTGAACGCACAGGTGCAGCAGAAGCAGATATTGCAGCGTGAGACAGAACAGACCAACCAGGTGGTACAGGACCTGAAGAGCAAGGAAAGCAAGTTGCTGGCCGATATAGAAAAGAACAAAAAGGTAAACGCGAGGATCAATAAGGCCATCAGTGACCTGATAGAACGTGAAATGGCAAAGGCGGCAAAAGCGGCCGAGGCTGAAGCTAAGAAGTCGGGAATAGATGTAAAATCAGCGGGCAAAGGGAATATTAAGTCGAATTCCGGCGGAGGACCGGATGTAGCGGTGAATGAGGTTCCGAGAGCAACGACCGGAAGAGCAAGGGCGGAGGTGTCGTTGATGCTGACGCCTGAGGATGTGGAGCTGGCTGAGAACTTTGAAGGCAATAAGGGTAAGATGTACTGGCCTGTTGAAAAGGGTTACATTATTGACCACTTCGGCGTGCACCCGCATCCGTTGTATCCAAAGGTAAATATTGAAAACTCAGGCGTAGACATTCAAACCGATGAGAATGCCCGTGTGCGTTGTGTATTCAATGGAGTGGTGACGAGTGTGTTCTCAGTGACCGGATCCAGTTGGATAGTAATGGTGCGCCACGGTAACTACTGTACTGTTTATAATAGCCTTGCATCAACGTCAGTACGTGTGGGCGACGAGGTGAAGGCCAAGCAGGTTATAGGCAGCGTGTCGAAGAATGACGAAGGCGTGCCGTTTGTGAACTTCCAGATCTGGAAATCAAGCGGCAAGAAGGATAATGTGAAGCTTAACCCTGAGCAATGGTTGGGTAAGGCCCGCTAATAGGAGGCCTTACGGTAGCCTGAAGTGTGGATTTTTGATCATCCCGAGCAGGTTTCCCCAAGGGTCTTTTACTGTCGCTACGATCACTCCGTCACCCACATCTGTAGGTTTTTCAATGGGCATAGCGCCCGCAGCTACCAGTTTTTCATAGGCACTTTCGGCGTCATCTACACCCCAATAGGCAGTAGCGGCAGGTCCTTTATGCGTCTGTGCTGCATCAAGCGGGTGCAGTCCCAGTTCGAAACCGCCGACATTGAAACCTACATAGAATGGCTCGTCGAAATAGGGTGCAATGCCGAATACATCGCTGTACCATGCTTTTGCTTGTTGCAGATCGTGCGTAAAATAGATGACGGTGCGCAGGCCGAGAAGAGAGACGGACATAGTTGGGTGTTTCTTACAAAGCTAAGACATTGGGTATTGATAGTTGCGTGCTGCAACGTTGTATCTTTACTGAAACAAATGTGGCTATGAAAAAGGTACTGGCGATAGCAGTGGTGGTGTTGTGGGCGTTTACAGCAAGGGCGCAGCAAATACCGGCAATGGGTATCAGGGAGATCATGAAGAGCAATGCCTCGCCCGATACAGTGTATGTTATCAACTTCTGGGCCACGTGGTGTGCGCCTTGTGTGCAGGAACTACCTGTTTTCAACCAGATACACCAGCATTATGCGGATAAACCGGTGAAAGTGCTGCTGGTGAGCCTTGATTTTAAGGAGGATTACCCGATGCGGTTGGGCACTTTTTTGCAGCGTAAGCGCATTTTGCCACCGGTGGTATGGCTGTCGGACACCAATCCGAACGAATTTGTGCCCCGTGTAGACGAAACGTGGGAGGGGTCGATACCGGCTACCCTGATCGTTCAGACCGGGAAACAATACAAGAAATTTGTGGAAGGGCAGGTGACGGAAAGGCAAATTGCGACGGTGGTTGACATGCTTCTTGCAGAATAAATGCGTGGTGGTTTCCTTTTTTGCATTATCGGAATATCCATCGTAGTTTTGTACGACCGTTTCAGCTACTTCCCCCAATTTATTTTAATATTAAGCTGCGCACGTGTCTTGAAAACAGGAGCGTTATGACTAAGTTTATATTTGTAACCGGAGGTGTTACATCATCTTTAGGTAAGGGCATTATTGCCGCCTCGCTGGCCAAATTGTTGCAGGCACGAGGATTTTCTACAACCATTCAGAAATTTGACCCCTATATCAACGTCGATCCGGGTACGCTGAACCCCTATGAGCACGGAGAGTGTTATGTGACGGAGGACGGCGCAGAGACCGATCTGGATCTGGGACACTATGAGCGCTACCTGAACACTTTTACTTCTCAGGCCAACAACGTGACCACCGGTCGCATCTACCAGCATGTAATCAACAAGGAGCGTGAAGGTGCTTATTTGGGTAAGACCGTACAGGTGATACCACACATCACCGACGAGATAAAACGCCGTGTGTTGCTGCTGGGTGAGGGGAATAAATACGATATCGTAATTACCGAGTTAGGTGGTACTGTTGGTGACATTGAGTCGCTGCCATACATTGAGGCTGTGCGCCAGTTGAAGTGGGAGATGGGCAATGAGAATTGCTTGGTGATACACCTGACACTGATACCGTACCTGAAAGCAGCGAAAGAACTGAAGACCAAGCCTACGCAACACTCTGTAAAGATGATGAGCGAGCATGGCCTGATACCCGATGTGCTGGTATGCCGTACAGAAGAGCCGCTGTATAAAGACCTGAAACGCAAGATAGCCCTGTTCTGCAATGTGACGCAGGACGCGGTGATAGAGGCACTGGATGCCGACACGATATATAGCGTGCCGCTGGAGATGATGCGCGAGCGACTGGATGTGATATGTCTGGAGAAACTGGAAATGCCCATGGGCAAGGAGCCTGACCTGGTACGCTGGAAAGAGTTTTTGAATAAGCTCCGTTACCCGAAGAGCAAGGTAGTAGTGGGATTGATAGGTAAGTATGTGGAGCTACAGGACGCGTATAAATCGATCCTGGAGGCGCTGATACATGCAGGTGCTATGAACGAGTGTAAGGTAGAAGTACGCAACATTCATTCGGAATACCTGACCAAGGAGAATGCAAAAGAAAAGCTGGAGAACGTGGACGCCATATTGGTGGCGCCAGGCTTCGGCAGCAGGGGCATAGAAGGAAAGGTGGATGCCATACGCTATGCGCGTGTGAATAAGATACCGTTCTTTGGTATATGCCTGGGTATGCAGATGGCGTGCGTGGAATTTGCACGGAATGTGCTGAATATGTCGAAGGCGCACTCTACCGAAATGGACCCGGATACAGACCAGGGAGTGATATGTATGATGGAAGAGCAGAAAGCGATCACGCAGATGGGCGGTACTATGCGCCTGGGAAGCTACGAATGCGAATTGCGTCCAGATTCGATCACTGCCGCCGCGTACGGAAGTTCGTCTATCACAGAGCGTCATCGTCACCGTTACGAATTCAACAACGAATTCCTGGAGCAATTTGAGAATGCCGGGATGATACCTGTAGGTAGGAACCCTAAGACCAACCTTGTAGAAGTGGTGGAGATTAAAGATCATCCGTTCTATGTGGGCGTTCAGTATCACCCTGAATACAAGAGCACTGTTGAGAATCCTCATCCTTTGTTTGTGGCATTTATAAAGGCTGCCAAAGAAGCACAGGAGCGTCGCAGCGGTAGTTCTAAGCGTTCATTTGAAAAGGGAGCCTGATACATTCAACAATAGCAAAAAAAAATCATGCGGTCACGTATCTTATTTTTACTGGTCACTTCTTTCCTGGTTTTTTCATGTGCGCAGACCCGTATAACGGAGCACAAAGATTGGGGCGCATTTTTCGAGAAGCAAGGCATTAAGGACGCCTGCTTCATCATGCGCGATAATAACCACGAGGCGATACACTATTACAACAAAGAAAGGAGCACGGACCGCATGATGCCGGCTTCAACGTTTAAAGTGTTCATCTCGCTGATAGCGCTGGAGACAGCGGTGGCACCGGATGACCGGCTGGTGATTAAATATGACAGCACCGATGGCGGCAAGCCCGAGTGGCAGCACGACATGGATATGCGCGAGGCGCTGAAGACAAGTTGCGAGTGGTATTACAAAAAGTTGATAGCCCGCATAGGCGCAGAAAAAATGCAGCATTACATAGACACCATCAGGTATGGTAATATGAACATCTCGGGCGATCTTACCCGTTGCTGGGTGAATGATTCGCTGCAGATCACTGCCGACGAACAGGTAGGTTTTATGAAGCGTCTGTATTTTGCACAATTGCCATTATCGGAACGTAGCCAGCGTATAGTGAAAGACCTGATGGTGCACGAAGATGAGCCGGGATACAAATTGTATTACAAGACAGGCACCGGTATGAGAAATGGTAAGGCCCTTTATTGGGTAGCCGGGTTTGTGGAGCGTGTACAGAAAGTGAAGGAGCCCAAAGGGTCTATGAACAAAACCGACGAACGCAACTATCCATACTTCTTCGCATCGAATTTTGAGATGCCTGACACGGATAGTTCTAAGAACTGGTACGAGACGCGCATAGCCATTGTAAAAGATGTGCTGCGGAGTTACGGCGCCATACCTACTGTCAAATAGCTGCACCTGCAGTCACACTGATGTGTTTGTTTCGTTTTCATTGATTTTTTATATTTTACAGGCAAACACGTTCTATGCAGTTCAGTGCACAACAGATAGCAGGCCTCCTTGGTGGGGTGATAGAGGGCAATCCCGACGTTACGGTAAGTAAACTCTCGAAGATAGAGGAAGGAATGCCGGGTTCTATTTCGTTTCTCGCCAACCCTGTTTATACCCACTATATCTACACCACGAATGCGTCGCTGGTTATAGTGAATAAAGATTTTGAGGCAACGGGCCCTATCAGTTCTACCCTCATCAGGGTGGAGAGTGCTGCCGCGGCGTTTGCCAAGTTGCTGGAGATGTATAACCAGGTGAAGCTGAATAAGACCGGTATTTCCAAACAAGCCTATATTTCTGAGACAGCAACCGTTGGCACCAATATTTATGCCGGTGAATTTGCCGTGGTAAGTGATAATGCGCGCATAGGCAATAATGTAAAAATATATCCGCAGGTGTACATTGGCGACAATGTGACCGTTGGCGATAATACCACACTGTTTGCAGGTGTGAAGATCTACTCTGATTGTGTGATAGGTGCCAACTGTATCATACACTCAGGCACAGTGATAGGCAGTGATGGTTTCAGGTTTGAGCCACAGAACGAGGAGGGCCAGCGCAAAGTGCCGCAGATAGGCAACGTGTTCATAGAGGATGATGTGGAAATAGGCGCCAACTGCGCCATAGACCGCGCCACGCTTGGATCTACTATACTGCGCAAGGGTGTGAAGTTTGACAACCTGATACATATTGCTCACAATGTGGAAATAGGAGAGAACAGCTATCTGGCCGCGTGCAATGTGGTGGCAGGTTCTACCAAGATCGGTAAGAATTGTATGTTTAGTGGTCAGGTAGGCATAGTGGGGCATTTGCAGATCGCTGATAACACGATCATCACCGCTCAGTCCGGCATATCAAAGAGTATCACCAAGCCGGGCGAGGTGTACATGGGGTCTCCTGCATTCGATGCAAATAAATATCGCAAGGCATATATTCATTTCAGAAACCTGGACGGGCTGGCGCAGCGGATCGACAAGCTGGAGAAGCAGTCTAAGGGTCAGTAAGATATGCGAATGGTGTGATAGTCGAGTTCGCCTGCATCTGAGGCATCTATGCCGAACAGTTCGGTAGCAGCGCCGTGATTCACAGCTATCTCCAGAAATCCCAGTTTATTGAAACGACATAGCGGCGCATCGCGCGGAACGTCGCTGTAATGGCGGCTGATGGTACTGATCATTCCGCTGCGAAAGGTGCGGATACGGAAGGGGCGTCCGTTTGTATGCTTTTCAAAGTCTTCTTTTCTCAGATCAAGTACAAGATTGTTGTATCGGTCGCGGCGAAGTATCCGACACGCGATGCCTACAGGTGTGACCTGCGGGGCAGGTAATGGAGGCAAAATGTAGGGCACTACAACCGGGTATGAACCCGTTTTGCCGGTCTCTATAGCATCAATTGCATTGATAGCTTCCTGCAGCCATGTGTCAGAATTATACGGACTGCTGAACCGGGCGATGAGCTGTGCATCGGACGGGGCGAACTCCGGAGGAATAGCTGAAACAATGCCATTGTCGGGCAGAATGAAGTAGTGCCCGCGATGCGTTGCCAGAAGCAGCGCAGGCGGATTCTCTTTGTCCATGAACATACCCGTAAACACCAGATGTATGGTGCCGTCCGGATAGCTATAGCAGCTGTCGGCAAGCAGGTAGGCGGTCTCGCGTCTGTTGTGCCGGGGCACATGGTGGCATATATCGCTAACGACCGCATGAGGCATACGATTTGTGATGGCCGCTTTGATGCGTGCCACAGTGCCATCGCGGGTGCCGAGGTCGGATAGAAGAGTGATTATGCGTGCCATTATCGTCCCTGCAGCATAGCGTAGTATGCCGGATCTATTTGTTTGAAGCCAAGAGCCAATGCCTGCTGTACATCCTGTAAGGCGGCTACCCTGTTGCCCTGCTGGGTGTGACAATAGGAGCGCGCATAGTAGATCTCACCCATTTGCGGGTTGATGCGCATTGCGTTCTCGAAATCGCGCATGGCCTCGTCGCAACGCTTGAGCCTGTGCAACAGGCGGCCACGATTGAGGTAGGGCGCATACATATCGGGGTTTTGAGACACCGCTATGCCATATTCTTTTAAAGCCGAATCGGGCATACGCATCATATCATAGAGGTTGCCGAGGTTACTATGCGCCTCGGGGAAGTGATAGCGGTAGCCGATAGCATTACGGAAGCAGATGAACGAAGAGTCGGGCTGGCGGGCGATGGCGTAGATGATTGCAAGACCGAGGTAGGCATTGGCATTGCCTTCTTTGTTGTTCAGTTTCAGTCCATCGTAGTAGTATACGCGTGCTTCCTCAAACCGGTTTGCAGCGCGGAAGAGCTCGCCCAGCGATACACGCGGATTGGCAAAGTTGGGGTCGAGTTCTATGGCGCGTTTCAGCAGCGAGTAAGACGAGTCGAAGTAGACCTTTCTTTCCTGCTCGTTCACACTCTCGTTGAACAGATTGAAGTATTGGAAGCCCAGATTATTGAAGGCGTTGGAAGCCTTGGGTTGTTTCTCTATCTCGTCTCGCCACAGGCTGGTAGTGTCATACCATGCCTTGCAACGTTCGGTGGTTTGCAAGCCAAGGTAAAGTGAGTAGGCTGCGGTGATCGCCAGCAACAGGTTGCCCGTGGTGCGGCTGGCCCCCTCTTCGAAGAAACCTGAGATAGCATAACCGGCCATGAAAAACAGGCCCATATAGGGAATGTAGGAATAACGGTCGGCAACGATGGCGCCACCCACAGGGATGAACTGCAACAGCAGGGCGATATTGACCAGGAAAAAAAGTGAACCGAACAGCACCACTTTGTTTTTTCTGAAGAACCAAATGAGGGCTATGAAACCCAGCGCTATCAGCGGATAGATATAATAATACGCAGGCAAAGAGCCGTTATCCTTGGATGGGTAAGGATAAAAACAACTGAGCCCCAGTGGCGCAACGGCTTTCCAGAGGTAGGTGATAA
Organism: Chitinophagaceae bacterium; assembly: GCA_014879545.1. Taxonomy (GTDB): domain Bacteria; phylum Bacteroidota; class Bacteroidia; order Chitinophagales; family Chitinophagaceae; genus Nemorincola. Next base: position 20,908 of record JACSRV010000101.1, read on the forward strand.
AGGCATAGCCACCGAGGCCGATACGCTCAATGAAGTTGAAAGAAACATACTTTGTCTCCAGTGAGCCAAATGACTTCTGGTCTATCATGGACCGGATGCCGAAGGCTACCGAGATAGCGAGCAGGGGCAACTTTTCCAGAAACATATTCTTGTTCCATTCGTTGCGCTCGTAATAGTCAATGAGCAGTAGTACAAGTGGCAATGTCACCGCTACCGGTTTTGACAGAAGAGAACAAATGAACAGCACGATGACGCCCGCATACCATAACTTCCTGTTGCTGCCTGAGGCCCGCAGGTAGTAGAGATGGGCAAGACACGCAGCCATATAGAAGGTGCCGTACAGCACATCTTTGCGGCCTGCCAGCCATGCTACCGATTCAACGTGCATCGGGTGCAGGCCAAACAGCACTGCGGTGATGGTGGCCGCTACGGTGCGTTGTGTGAGCGCCTTGGTGAAGTAGTATACAAGCAGCGTAACGACTATGTGCAGTAACACGCTATCGAGGTGATAGAGCCACGGCTCAAGTCGCACAAAACTATATTCAATGGCATAGCTGAGAATGGTAAGTGGGTGGTAGTTACCCATAACAGGGGTTGCGAAGATCTGCTTCAACCCTTCGGCAGAGAGATCTTTGATGAGGGCATTGTCGCGGATGTAGCCGGGATCGTCCCAATTGGTTAGCAGGTTGTTGGTGCTGGTCTTATAGAAGAGCCAGGTAACGAGCGCTATGGCACCGGCAATAAAAAACTGCAACCGCCTGCCCGAGAAAAAGGGAGCAGAGGGTGTCGCTGATCTTGTGTTGTCGTTTTGCTGTCTTGGTCTGGCGGGTACCTGTTGGTTGGGTACCACCTGCCTTGGTTTGTTTTTTGCCATGCCCCCTAAAAATACTTTAAGATGTTGATTGTAAAAAATGCTGCCGACCCAAAACAAAGATGGCTGCCCCGGAAAGGGCAGCCATCATATAAAATTGCGGGGGGCTGAATTATTGTTTTACCAACTTCTGCACCTTCAGTTGGTGACCGTCGCTATCCAGAATAGATATCAGGTACAGGCCGTTGGCAAGACCGGTGATGTTCACTTCATGTGCATCGGCCACATCGGCAACCACCTTGCCGTCAACAGTTGTGATAACCGCGCGTACCGAAACCGGAGATTCGATGAATACCGTTTCGCTGGCAGGGTTAGGGAAGATGACGATATCTGATGCTTTCAGGTCGGCGATGCCGGTTGTTGTATTGAGGACATAAACAGCGCTCATTGACTGACAGCCGTTGGTATCGGTAACGGCTACTTTGTAGTTGCCCGGACCGGTAGAAGGTGTCATGTAAGCGGTTGCGCCCGGAATCGCTACAAGATTCTTATACCACTGGTAGGTGACATAATAGCTGCCTGTTCTGAGGGCAGAGCCTGTGAAGCTGATCGGTGGGTCGGGCAGAGGTACCTGCGACACAGCTATAGGTGCTGTTGAAGCCGTACAGCTCGACGGCACAGATATAGTACATGAGTAGTTGCCCGGTGTGGTAGCGTTGTAAGTAGCATTGGTTGCCCCCACAATGGCGCTGGTGTTGAAATACCACTGGTAGCTGATAGCATAACCAAGCGAAGACGCGCTTGTAGAAAGGAGCGCGCTGCCACCCCAGCAGAACTTAGCCGGTGTGAGCGGTATTATTGAAGGCGATGCAACAACATTCACAGTAGTGTCGGCGTGGGTCATGTCGGTGCAACCGGTGGTTGTGTTGGTGACACGTACACGGTAGCCGCCTGTGCTGTTGGCGATATACACGGCGTTGGTAGCGCCGGTGATAGCAGTTCCGTTGCGGTACCACTGATAACTGAAGCCAGGAGCAGCAGACAGCGATACGATACCGCCGCTGCAGAAGATGCGCGGACCGCCCGGAGTGATGGTAACGTTCGGCAGCGGATTTACAGTGATGATGCTGTTTGCTGTTGTTGTGCTGCAGCCCGATGTATTGCTGACAACACAGTAATAGGTTTCGGCAGTGGTAGCATTGTATGAAATACCCGTTGCACCTGCAATTGCGCCTGCGCTGTTGTACCATTGGTAGGTATATCCTGCACCCGCATCAGCAGTGAGTGTAACGCTGCTGCCGTTGCAGATGGCGAGCGGACCGGACGCACTTACCACGCCTCCAGGTGCTGCAAGCACGGTGATGGTCTCGGGGGCAGACATTGCCCAGCATCCTGCACTATTGGTGACGCGCACACGGTAGGTGCCTGCTGTAATGGCGCTGTACGTACTGGTTGTAGCACCGCTTATCGCAACGCCGCCAAGTTCCCATTGGTAAGTAAGACCTACGCCTGTGTTCGCATTCATTGTAACCGGGGTGCCCGCGCATGTGGTTGTGGAGCCGCCGGGAACTGTGATGGTGGCGGTTGCAGGAACTACAGTCACACCTATAGGTGACGACAATGTAGCACAACCCGCAGTTGCTGCAACACGCACACGATAAGTGCCTGCGACACCCGTTGTGTAGATAGATGTTGTAGCACCGGTGATGAGTGTAGCGCCATTGTACCACTCATAGGTAACACCCGGAGCGGTTGTTGATGTAAGTGTAACGAAGTCGCCGGGACAAAGTACAGTGTCGCCGATGACGGAGATAACCGCTGTAGGTGCTGTTGTTACCGTTGCTACAGTTGTAGTGAGACAGCCTGTAGGCAGTGTGTAAGTTATGGTAGTGGTTCCGGTGGCAATACCCGAGAGTACGCCCGATGTGCTGCCTATTGTTCCCACTGCTGCATTGCTGCTGCTCCATGTACCACCTGTTGATGCATTGGAAAGTGTTACGTTCGTTGCAGGGCAAAGTGTGGTAGAGCCACCGATCGTGGCAGGAAGCGGATTGACCGTGATAGTGCGTGCACGCAAACATCCGTTCGTAGGGTGCGTGTAGGTAATCGTAGCAGTGCCTGCGTTATTGCCTGTCAACAAACCTGTGGCAGATCCGATAGATGCATTAGTTGCGTTGCTGCTGGTCCATGTGCCGCCTGTTGGTGTGGTTGTGTACGTTAGGGTTGCGCCTACACACAATGCGTTTGTAGTTGGCGTAAATGCAGCAGGGCGCGCGTTAACGGTCACAACAGTTGTCCTGATGCAACCTGCGGCACTTGTGTAAGTGATGGTAGTAGTACCAGCGCTCAGACCTGTTACCACGCCGCCGCCATTCACTGTGCCGGTAGCTGGTGTGCTGCTGCTCCATGTTCCTCCCGGAGGCGTTGATGACAATGTAGTTGTTGAGTTTTCGCATACTGTTGTGCCACCGGTGATCACGCCGGGAAGGTTGTTCACCGTAACGGTAAGCGTTTCGAAGCAGCCGTTGGCAGTCATGTATGAGATAGTTGTAGTACCCGCAGCAATACCTGTTACTACGCCGGCTGCGTCAATGGTGCCTGCAGCGGTGTTGCTGCTGCTCCACGTGCCGCCTGCGGTTGTATTGGCAAGTGTCGTTGTTTGGCCGATACAAACCGTGGGAGTGCCGGTGATGATCGCCGGAGACGCAATAACAGTAACCACTACTGATGCTGAACAGCCCGTGCCAATGGTATAGAGAATGTTTGTAGTGCCTACGGTAAGACCAGTAACAACGCCTGTTGTGGTAACTACGGTACCCACCGCGATATTACTACTGCTCCATGTGCCGCCAGCGCTGGTGTTAGCCAGTGTCGTTGTGCGTCCCGTACATACAGTGGCGGAGCCTGCTATAGCCGGAGGAAGCGGTGCTACGGTCACTTCGACAGTGCGTCTGCAGCCGGTGGCAAAGGAATAACTGATAGTGGTAGTGCCCGCCGAAATACCGCCGACAATGCCGGTTGCGGCGCCAACAGTGCCAATAGCAGGAGCAGAAGACTGCCATGTGCCGCCTGCAGAGCTGGCCAGTGGAGTGGTCATTCCTATACAGACAGACGGAATACCGGTAATAGGCGCCGGGGTCGGGTTCACCGTCACTGTCACGGTGCGGAAACACCCTGAAGGCATCATGTAGGTCACGTTTGATGTGCCCGCGGAAATGCCGGTGAATACACCTGTTGCGGGGTCAATGGTGCCAACAGTGGGGGCACTGCTGGACCATGCACCACCGGTAAGCGCATTGGTGAGTGCAGTGGTAGATTCAACGCACACGGTTGGCGTGCCACCAATGCTCAATGGCTGCGCGTTTACAGTGATGGTCAGTGTTACCATACATCCTGTTGAGATCTTGTAAGTGATAAGCGCTGTACCTACCGAGTTGCCGATAAGCAGACCTGTACCTGATACAGTCGCAACAGCCTCGTTGCTACTGCTCCAGAAACCTCCCGGTGTGGCACTGGACAGTGGAGTGCTCGCTCCTTCGCACACTGTTGGGGTACCGGTAATGGGTGATGGAAGCGGGTTGATCGTCAGCTCTATGGTAGAAATACAGCCTGCCGGTGTGGTGTAGGAAATGAGCGGATTTCCCGCGCCAACGCCTGTTGTTATCCCGGTTGTAGGTACTACTGTAGCTAAAATGGTACTGCTTGAGCTCCATGTGCCGCCTGGTACCGCGTTTAAAAAGGTGGTCACATCTCCTACACACATCATCGGGAATCCGCTGATAGATGCTTTAGGGTTGACAGTAATTGTTCTCGTAGAAAAACAACCTGTAGGAACCCTGTAAGTGATCATGGTAGTGCCTGTACTTACGCCAACAACCAGACCGGTAGTGGCGCCAACCGTGGCAACTGAAGGGGTGGAACTGCTCCATGTGCTGCCTGCAACTACAGGTGGCGCAACCGAGAGCGCTATAGTGTCGCCGGTACATACTGATGACGGGCCCGTAATTGGAGGCGGAATCGGTGTCGGATTCACTGTAACCACAGCCGTCACCACGCAGGTGCTCACCGTATAGGTTATTGTGGCTGTGCCAGAGGATACACCTGAAACAACACCCGTACCCGCAGTAACCGTAGCTACAGCCGGTGTGGAACTGCTCCAAACACCGCCCGGGAACGGATGAGTGAGCGCGGTTGTAAGACCAACACAGGTGCTGAGTCCGCCTTCTATTTCGGGGCAGGACAGCGACACTGTGAAGTTGTCGAAATATGCGTTCTGCGCATCGGGCACAAAGCTTGTGTAGAGAAGGCTATAGTTCCCGTAGAAGCCGAAGTGAGTTGCCGCGGTTCCGGTGAAGGTAGCGTCAACAGCTGAACCTATAAGCGTTGTAACGCCGGTTGAAGGATCGGAGAAGACACCGGGGCCATCGTCACGAAGGTAAAGGCGCCATGTATCAGAAAACGGATCGTAAAGTACACGTACGCTGGCGTAGTTGGTTGCCGCTATCAACGCCGAAGTAGACGTTGAAATGATGGGAGTGATAGCGCCGGTGAGGCCACCTGTGAAACGAACGAGCTGCAAGCCGGCGGGGGCTGCGGGGTTGTAAATGACCGCATAACCCGATCCGGTGCTGCGCACATCTGCGTCGGTAGATGTAAGCACCACTGCTGCCTCGTTCTGGCCGGCAAGGAAGCCGGTGGTAGGCGCACTGGTCCTTATGTTGAACGTCCAGTTTACTACCTCTGTATTCAAAGCAAGCGTAGTATTGAACGGCGCCGAATAGCCGCCAAGCGGAGCCGTGGTATAGGCGTAGCCGTTGTTGGTGGTGCCCAGAACGTTTGCCACACTGACCCATGCGGCCAGAATGTTATCGGTGAGCGTCATGGCACCTACGGTACCACCTATCTGCGTTCCCGCTGCACTTCCCGGCAACGCGTCGCTGCTGGCGGAAACGTGAGTGAATGTGAGCGATGGTGTGCCGCCCGGGAAGGGAGAAACACCACCGATGCCCGGGAAGGCATTAGTGTAAACAACTGTCTGTCCATATGTGTTCAATGCCAGAAATGAACATACAGACAGGATAGCAAATAGTAACAATTTCTTCATGACTCGATTTTTTGTCCGTCCAACAAGCAAGATAAGAAATATATCTGCAGAGTGTACAAAAAATCAAATATCACTGTGGAACACAGACAGTTGGAAGCGCATTAATGATCTGTTATATAATTATTTTACGCTATTGTGCCATTTCCCGAGGCAAACGAGCCGCCAGGGTACGAAGCTGAAGGGCGATTTCCCGTCGGCAATGGCCTTAATGTGTGCGAGGGTCTTTTCCCGATCCAGTAGATGACCGAATTTATCGCAGGCATCTGCCGCACCGCGCATGAACCACTCGCGTCCGTCGCCTTTCAACCACACCTCTTCAGGTGTCACAAAGCCCATTTTGTCTTTTCTGCCCGAAATGGCTGGCGGCAGCACATTTTTCATCGCCGACCTCAGGATGGCTTTGCGGGTGCCATTCTTATAAACAAATCGCTCGGGCAATCCTGTGGTGAACTCTACAAGGCGATAATCCATGAATGGGGTGCGAGATTCCACGCTCCACGCCATGGAGTTGCGGTCTTCGTAGCGTAGCAGTGCGGGCAGCGGCTCCATATACAATTGGCGCAGTAGGTTTGCCTGCAGGGAAGTGGCTGGCTGATCGTGAAGGGTAGTGGGTTGTGCCGGACGAAGCCAGTCGGCCATTTCTTTGCCAATGCGGCCACCCGTATTCAGTTTGGCGGCATTCAGCAGGAAGCCCACCGGCCAGCGGCCATGTTCTTTTTTATAACTGGTTGCCTCGTCTATCAGCGCGCCTATTTTCAGGCTGCGTAGCAGGCCGCTATAGAAAGAGATATCATTTCCTCCGTAACCCGCCAGTTGCTCATCGGCTCCCTGTCCGTCCACCATTACCTTCAGGCCGGCATCGTGGCTGGCCTTAAATACAGCCCATTGGCTGAACTGGGAGGTGCTTCCGTTGGGCTCGTCCTGGTGCCATATGAACTGGTCGACCTGCTCAAAAAGGTCGTTGAATTTGGGGAACGTGCGGTGCGAAGTAGCATTGGTCTGTTTTATGACCTCCTGCGCAAATTTCCACTCGTCATATTTTGCTTGTTCATAGCAGGCTGTCACCGTTTCCTGACCGGCTGTTTCGCCACGGTCTTTCAGTAACTGAGCCACCAGGCATACAATGCTCGACGAGTCGAGGCCGCCCGACAGGCAGGAGCCCACCGGAACGTCAGATCTGAGGCGCACATTTACTGCGTCCGTAAGTATCTCGCGAAGCCTGTCGGCAGCTTCATCATATCCGCCCGTCCATTTTTTAGGTTGCAGCGTGTACCATTTATGCAGCGTAAACGCATGCGCACTGCCGCTGAGGTCTATCTTCAGGTAATGGCCCTGCGGCAGGTATTTCACAGCAGTATCAAAAGTGCTGTCGTTGTAATCTACAGCTCCCGAGGCCAGGTATTGACGCACTGCTTCGTCATTCAATGAAAGGCTGTAGCCGGGTGCTGTCCGTATCTGTTTTATTTCCGATGCCAGGTACAGGCAATCATTGCCCTTGTAATAATAGAGCGGTTTTACGCCAAACCGGTCGCGAACGGCGAATAACTCGTTCTTTTTATAGTCGAGCAATACGAAGGCGAACATGCCGTTGAAGCGGTGCAGACAATCAGGGCCCCATTGTTGCCATGCATGCAGTATCACTTCGGTGTCAGAGCGGGTAGCAAATGTGTGTCCCAGTTTTGTCAGCTCCTCCTTTATTTCCAGGTAGTTATATATCTCTCCGTTAAAGGTGATGGCCAGACCAGCGGGGTCGAAACGCATGGGCTGGTGCCCGGCCGGAGACAGGTCCAATATGGACAACCTGCGGTGGCCAAAGCCTACTTTAAAGGTTTTGCCGGGTTGCAGGGTGGGGTATCTCCAGTGCTCATGAGTGGAGGCTGCTGTGTCGGCGCCTGCCCAGATCACCGGTTCCTCACCGGGTACCCATGTGAGCATACCTTCGTCATCGGGACCGCGGTGGCGTATAATAGTACTTGCCGCAATCAGGTGTTCTGATCGTGTTCCGGTTCCGTTGTTGACTATCGATAGTATTCCGCACATGGACTAAGGCTGTTTTCCGGTGCCCAAATTACTGCTTAATTCGCTGAGTTGTGAGCCGATCCGCTTATTTGAACACTAATGTGTATGGTAAATCGTAATATTCAGGGGCTTACTTGCTGTAACCCAACTACTTTCTACATTTGTGGCGGTATCGTACCAAAGCAACACAGATCAGAAAATGGAAGTAATAGTATTGGCCGGCGGATTGGGTACACGTCTTCAGGGTGTTATAGGGGAGGCCCCCAAGTGCATGGCCCCTGTGAACGGGAAACCTTTCCTCGCGTATATATTTGAGTATCTGACACGGCAGAAGTGTGTGCGGGTGATCTTGTCGCTCGGCTATAAACATCAGGTGGTATTGGATTGGCTGGCCCATCAGGACCTCCCCTTTGTGGTGGATTCCGTGATAGAGCACGAACCGCTGGGTACAGGTGGCGGCATAAGGCTGGCCATGGAGCAGGCGGTTGCCGACAATGTAGTGGTGTTGAATGGTGATACCATGTTTGATGTGCAATTGTCTGAAATGATGGCCGATCATTTGGCGCACCACGCGGGCACCACCCTTGCACTCAAAAAAATGTACCATTTCGACCGATATGGCGTTGTGAACATAGGCGCCACCGGAGTGGTGGCTTCCTTTGAAGAAAAAAAATTCAGAGAGGAGGGACTCATCAACGGAGGCGTGTATATCATAGACCAGCGTTTCCTGCATGCGAAACACCTGCCGCACAAATTCTCGTTTGAGAAAGATTATCTGGAAGCGTTTGCTGATGAGCATAAATACTACGGCCACATTTCTGAGGGCTATTTTATAGATATAGGCATACCCGAAGATTATGAGCGGGCACAGACTGACTTTAAAAACATATTTGGATGAAGATAGCCATATTGGGTACCGCGCATCCGTTGCGGGGTGGTCTTGCCGCATTCAACGAACGCCTTGCCTACCAATTGCAGCAGCAAGGGCATCAGGTCACCATCTGGTCATTTTCGTTGCAATATCCTTCGTTTCTGTTTCCGGGAAAGACACAGTTCACCGATGAGCCTGCGCCGCAGGGATTGGACATACGTACAACCGTCAATTCCGTGAATCCGCTGAATTGGTTGTCGGTGGGTTCGGCTATGAACAAAGAGCAGTACGATCTGATTATTGTAAAATTCTGGTTGCCCTTCATGGGGCCTGCATTCGGCACTATCCTGCGCCGGGCCAGGCGAAACGGGAAGACAAAGGTGTTGTGTGTGGTAGATAACATCATTCCGCATGAACACAGGCCGGGAGATAAACAGTTCACCAATTATTTTATAGGAGCCGTAGATACGTTTGTGACCATGAGCAAGGATGTGCTGAAGGATGTGAAGACATTCACTTCGAAGCCGTCGTTCTTTACACCGCATCCCATTTACGATAGCTACAACGAACCGGTATCGAAAGAGGAAGCCTGTCGCAAGTTGGGTCTTGACCCCGCTAAAAAGTACATGCTTTTTTTTGGCTTCATAAGGGAATACAAAGGGCTTGACTGGTTGCTTCAGGCAATGGCCGATGAGCGCATCGTCCGATCGGGTGTAGAGCTGATAGCCGCCGGAGAGTATTACAACAAAGACGTGGAGATAGCCAATAACGCCATCATTGCCCAATTCGACCTGGGTAAGCGCGTGCATATGGTGACCGATTTTATTCCCAACAGCGAAGTGCGTTATTATTTCTGCGCGGCCGATCTGGTGGTGCAGCCATACAAACATGCTACTCAAAGCGGCATTACGCAGATAGCGTTCCATTTTGGCAAGCCCATGGTGGTCACCAATGTGGGCGGACTGGCCGAGGTGGTGCCCGATGGAAAGGTTGGTTTTGTAGCGGAGCCCGTCCCAACGTCTATAGCAGACGCGATCATGCGTTTTCAGCAACCAAACGCGCTGCCGGGTTTTGAACAAAACATTGCCGACGAGCGCAGGAAGTACTCGTGGGAAACATTTACAGAAGTAATGATGAAGGCTGTAGCAGCCGTAAAGTGATAACGACCCCGGTAAATAATCTGTTTGAGTATGGCGTCTATTTCTGAAAGAGACAGCAGGGTGATATGGCATCCGTACACACCCATGAAAATATGGCCCGAGGCGATAGCGATAACGCGTGGCGAGGGTGCATACCTGATCGATGAAAATGGGAATCGCTATCTGGATGCGGTATCATCGTGGTGGGTGAACCTGCACGGCCACAGTCATCCGCACATAGCAGAACGTGTGAGCGAGCAACTGCACAGTATGGAACATTGTATGTTCGCGGGCTTTACCCATGAGCCTGCAGTGGCCCTTGCCGAGCGTTTGCTGGAAATACTGCCCGGCCCCATGAACAGGATCTTTTATTCCGATAACGGATCAACTGCCGTAGAGGTGGCCATTAAAATGGCACTGCAGTATTTCATTAATACCGGCAACCCCAGGAAGCGCATTGTGGCTTTAGAAAATGCTTATCATGGCGACACCTTTGGAGCCATGGCGGTAAGTGGTCGCAGCGTGTTCAATGCCACTTTCTCTGACTATCTGTTCGATGTTTCCTTTGTGCCGTTTCCCTATCCCGGTAAGGAAGCAGAAAGCGTAGAAGCATTGCGCACGCTGCTTTCAGCCGGCGATGTGGCTGCATTCATTGTGGAACCATTGATACAAGGATCGGCTGGTATGTATATGTACAGCGCTGATGTGCTGGAACAGTTTTTTGCCTTGTGCAAGCAGTATGGCACACTGATAATTGACGATGAAGTAATGACCGGATTCGGCAGGACCGGCCCGCTGTTCGCTGCCGACAGACTATCAACAGGGCCCGATATGGTGTGCCTTTCCAAAGGATTGACAGGTGGTACCATGCCCATGGGCATCACAGCGGCCACTTCAAAAATATTCGACGCTTTCTGGGACGATGACCGCTCACGCATGTTGTATCATGGTCACTCATTCACCGCCAATGCTACAAGCTGTGCGGCTTCGCTGGCCAGCCTCGACCTCTTGCTGGCAGATAGTTGCACTGAGGCACGCGCCATGATTGAGGCAGCGCACACGGGCTTCGCTGCAGCCATGCGCAAACATCCTCTGGTGGCCGATGTGCGCCATACAGGAACCATCATCGCGCTGGAGATCAATGCCGGAACCACATCTTACCACAGCAGTATCCGCGACAGAATGTACCGCTACTTCCTGTCGCGTAATGTTATATTGCGCCCGCTGGGCAACATTGTGTATGTATTGCCGCCCTATTGTATCACTAAGGAGGAACTGCAATACATCTATTCCTGCATCACCGATTTTCTCAGTGCTGAAGCAGGAACTCAATAACTCTGGGGAAGTAATAATGCTCCAGTTTGTGGATGCGCGCTGCCAATGAGTCGGGCGTGTCGCCGGCCACTACCGGGCAGTGTGCCTGCACGATCGTATTTCCTTCGTCATAGGCCTCGTTCACGTAGTGTATGGTGATGCCTGACTCCTGCTCACCTGCGGCTATCACTGCCTCGTGCACATGGTGGCCATACATGCCTTTACCACCATAGTTGGGCAACAGCGCAGGGTGAATATTGATGATCTTGTCGGGGAAGGCGGTCGTCATGGTAGCCGGTATCTTCCATAGAAATCCGGCCAGTACTATCAACCTTGGATTATGCGATTGCAGGGTAGACACGAACTCATCGCTCTGAATGGACTGTTTGTCGATCAGTAGCGTGGGTATGTTCTCCCTTTCTGCGATCTTCAATACGCCCGCCTGTGGTTTGTTGCATACAATGAGCGACACACGCGCTTTGCCGTTGGCCTTGAACCAATTGATGATTGCAGCAGCATTGGTGCCCGCGCCCGATGCGAAAATGATAAGATTGTCCATTATTCGAATACGGGTTTCGACTTTTTCATGATAGCAGCCACGATGAGGCCGAACACACATTCGCGAACTATGCGACCAGCCCAGGCCAAAACGTCAAATTTTGTTGCGGTTGTGGAGTCATTGTCTAGAGATTTTAGAGCCTCTTCAGTTTTATCATCAGGCAAATTCAAGTGTTCTATTTGGAGCCTCGTTGCTTCGATAATTTTTTCAGTAAAATGGGGATCTATGAAGTTCATGAACACCCAGTTGTAGATGTAGCTCATACTGCTCGACACCAGCAGTATCACGAATATCGCGCCAAATAACTCCTTAAATTCAATGAAGCCTCCGTTGTTTTTTCGAATCATTTTGGCCATAATAGCCAGAATCACAACATACAGAGCGAAATTCACAACGTTCAATACAGTGAATAGCAAAAGATTACCTGAAAAAGTGAGGTCAGTGATAGTGCCGAGGATAATGTAAATAAGCCCCAGTACCACGCCATAGATGGCACCTGTTTTGTTTCTGGCCGAGCGCGACATTGTGATGTCTTCCATATTAGTTGTTGATGTGTAGTTTGTTATTGTTGAGAATACCGATCACCGAACCTTGCAGTGTTTTGCCTAGGAATGGATTGTTGACACCCATTGATTGCTTCTTATTGGCCTGCAGCGTAGTGGTGCCGCTGGTTGTGAAGAGGGTGAGGCTGGCCTCGCTGCCCTTGGTTATACTGCGCTCAGGCAGTCCGAAGATATCTCTCGGTATCAGGCTCATAGCCGTCACCAGACGATCGATACTGCAACTGTTCTTAAGTGAGTCCCACATGATATTGTAAGCCAGCTCCTGAATGGCCATGCCGTCAGATGAGTATTCATATTCCTTTGCCTTGGCATCCCATTCATGCGGCGCGTGGTGGCTGGCAATACAGTCGATAGTGCCGTCTTTGAGGCCTGCTATCAGCGCTTTTCTGTCGCTTTCGGCACGCAGTGGCGGCATCACCTTGTAGGCACTGCTATAGCCGCGCAGCGCTTCGTCGGTAAGTGCCAGATGATATGGTGTCACAGAACACGTGATGCCGAGACCTTCGGCCTTCGCCTTTTTGATCATGGCCACAGATGCTGCCGTGGTAATACCTGTGAGGTGCAGTCGTGAGTTGGTATAGCGCACCAGCTCTATGTCGCGATACACCATCATTGTTTCGGCAATGGCGGGTATGCCGGCCATGCCCAGCGCGGTTGAGACGGGTCCTTCGTTCATGAGGCCGCCTGCAGAAAGCGCAGCATCCATCGGGATCTCGATCATAGTGCCGTGGAAGGCAGTGATGTACTCCAGTGCCTTCAGCATCAGTCCGGGGTTCTGTATCGGTTTCCATCCGTCAGAGAAGGCCATGGCGCCATGCATGCGCATATCCATCATTTCCGCCAGTTCTTTTCCTTCGGCGTTGCGGGTAGCAGTGCCTATGGGGTGCAGGTTCACAGCATTTCCTGCAGCTCTGCTCAGTACGTATTGTATGCTCGATTTTGAACTGAGGGCGGGTTGTGTATTGGGTGCCAGTAACACATCGGTGAAGCCGCCGGCTGCCGCTGCGGCAAGCCCGGTGGCTATGGTTTCTTTGTGTTCTGTTCCCGGCTCTCTGTAATCAGCAAACACATCTACCCAGCCCGGGCTCACACACAGGTCTTTAGCCTCCACCACCGCATCGGCCGATGTTTTGATAGTGGCAGCTATCTTGGTGATCACTCCTTCCTCTACCAAAAGATCCACCACCTTGTCGTGGTAGTCCGATTGTGTGTCTATTACCCTGGCTTTACGAATATGTACCTGCATGACTTTGAATTGAACGTATTATGTCTCAGCATTGGTCCGGAGCGATCACGTAGCGGATGCGCCGGAAAATTTGGTTCTGGTGAGCAGGAATGTTTCCAGCCCCAGCATTACAAGCGATAAAATTACACAAACTTTCCAAAGCGGGAAGTTGAAGTCGGGGCCGCTACCGGCAAGGGTGCCGCCGTCGGTTATCGTCATCCACTTCACATTCTTTCCTGTCCATTCTTTTTGTAGTGCTGCAATGTCGCGGAAAGCCGGTATTGATTCACTTTTGTTCTGGTTAAGTGCCACTTGCGTGGTGTCGCTGCCGGTTGCTGCCAACACGTAGAACCCTGGTTGCTGTACCGCCTGCCCCACGTACACATCTATGCCCGCTCCATTGGGTTTCTGTGGTGGAATGATGTCGGCGTCCTTGCCTATGACGTGCAGCGTGTTGCGTTCGCTCGCATTTGAAAGGGCCAGGTAGGTAGGAGCCTTAGAGCCAGCCGCAACTGCAAAAACGCTGCCGCCACCGTTCTGTGTGGCCATCAGGTACAGGAAGGGGGTGAAGAAGTAACTGCCCGGGAAGTTACCCGATTGAATGTCCGCAGAGGTGGCGCAAATGTATAATTGTCCGCGGCCGGGGGTGTAGCGTGCCAGCAGCGGGTCGCCATTGCGAAAACCCAGCACAGTCTGTTGATTCGCACTCAGGTCTGCATTGATCACATAGTGCCAGTTCGCCACGGGCAGCTGCACATTGTCCGGTATCTGCTCAAACAGGTCTTTCACCAGCGCGCTGCCTTGCTGCAGCAGACTGGCCGTCTGCATTGCCGTGTCTATACCCGTGAAGGAGATGCCGCCCGCCAGTTTCAGCCCTTCATTGATCTGCTGCAAATTGTTCGTACGTCCCGGAAAGATGCAGATGGTTTGGCCGTTTTCCAGCGCATCGGCCATCATTTTGCCCATCGTTTCGTCTATGCGGGTCACGCCGTTCAGAATAATGAGGTTGTATTGTTTGCGGTCGGCGGGTATTGCCGAGATCTCAGCCTGATTGAGGCGGAAGCCGTTGTAAGCTCTGAACGACGCCTGTATGTAGGGGTTCAGCGGTCCTTCGTTCAGCACCAGTACCGACAGGTTGGGGGCGCACCGTGCTGCTATACGGAAGGTGTCGTCGAACCGTTGGTAGGCATCGTTGAGGGTAAGCGATATCTGCTGCCAGCCTGTTCCGCTCACCTGGAAGTTCAGTGTGTCCGTACGTTCGGCACCGTCAGAGAAGTCGAGCGATGCCGCGCTTTTCACCTGGCCGTTCACAGAAAGATTGAGTACAGGATTTTCTTTGGGTGCCTTGCCCGCACTTCGGGTATGCACCACCACATAATTGCTCTTCTCGGCTTGCAGTACCGGAGTAGTAAGGTAGGCGGTATCTATATAAATATTCTCAACCGCTTCAGGCTGAACAGGAAGGCCATGGAAGGTGATATGTTCTGTCAGTTCTTTTGGCGGTGCAGCAGCAAAGCCACTCTGCTGAAAGTCGGAATAGTAGTACAGGTCAGCCTTTTTCGAACTTTCGTTCTGCAGCATGGTCTGCGTCATTGCCATCACCTTGTTTACTGTGCCCGGTGTGGCAGATAGCTCCACTGCCTGTATCTGCTCATACACTTTGTCGGCGGGTTCGGCATGAAAGGTGGTCGGCTCGTCGTTGGTAAGCAATACAAATTTGGTGCCCGGTTTTGCGCCGCGCACTTGTTTTGCGGCAGCCTCCTTGGCAATCTCCAACAGCGATCTGGCCCCCTTTTTAGCGCCCATACTGTTTGAGTTGTCCAGATACAACACTTGCAGGCGCGGATCGGTGCTGCTGCCTTCGCCGTTGTTGACGAATGGTTGGGCAAACGCTAGTATCAGGCAGGTTAGGAACAAAAGGCGCGCAGCCAATAGTGCTTTGTAGCGTATCTGCGACTGTTTGCGACTGTTGAGCTGAATGTTCTTGAGGAAGCGGGTGTGAGGGAACAATACCGTTTTGTACTTACGGAGATTGAACAGATGTATCAGCACGGGAATGACCAGCGACACACCGGCAACAAGGAACAACGGATATAGAAAACTCACGGCGGCAAATATAGTGGAATAGGGAACTACAGCAAAAGTTAAAACATATTGTAATGTGGCGCGTCCAGCCGGTGTGGAACATATCGGTCGATGTTACAAAAATGCAAATCACCCGCTGCGGGTGACCGCCCCGCCCGGGCACCCGGCTACATTTGGTTTATAACATTCAACCATGAGCAACCGACTGATCTTCCTGATTTCGATTTCCATTCTTTTAGCGTTTAAAGCAACTGCAAAGCCCGCCGGCATTGGCGGACGTGTCATCGACGCATCCGGTCAACCCGTATCGCTGGCCAGCGTCTTGCTGCTGTCGGCTACCGACTCGTCCCTTGTCAGTTCCGCCCTCACCGACCAAAAGGGGGAGTACGATCTCACCCCTTCACCGGTAGGTAATTACCTCCTTCGGGTATCATATATTGGATACAACGACAATATATATGAGCCTTTTCTCTACGATGGTCATGCCGTTGTAAGGCCCGAGGTCATTCTGTCTCCATCGGGCAAGGCGCTGGCCGAGGTATCGGTGCGGGCATCAAAGCCCTTTGTTGAGGTACATGCCGATAAGCTGGTAGTGAACGTGGAGAACAGCATTGTGAACGCCGGATCGAATGCACTGGAGGTGTTGACGCGGTCTCCCGGTGTACACGTGGACAATAACGATAACATCCTGTTTAAAGGTAGGCCGGGTGTAACCATCATGATCAATGGCAAGATACAACCACTCTCAGGTCAGGAACTGGCAGAGATGCTGCGCAACCTGCCTGCAAATTCAGTAGAGGCGATCGAGCTGATCTCCAACCCCTCAGCAAAATATGACGCAGCGGGCAGCGCCGGTATCATCAACATCCGTCTTAAGCGCAACAAAAAGCAGGGTGTGAACGGATCGGTGAATGCCGCCTATGCACAAGGTGTGTACCGGAAGATGAACGGAGGTTTCAATTTGAATTACCGCAACAAAAAGGTGAGCCTGTTCGCCAACTACAACCATAGCGACCGGCAGGGGTTCAATGACCTGAAGCTCAACAGGAACTTCTTTAGCGGTACTACCTTTGCCGGTGCATTCATTCAGGACAATCAATACCTGTATAATGTACTTTCAGACAACGGCAGCCTCGGTCTCGATTATAGTCTGTCGTCGCGCACTACGGTTGGCATTGCGGCTACGGGCGAAACCACGTCGTTCAGGCGCACCGGTTATAACTACTCCCGCATCATCGATTCGGCAACCGGTCAACAACTCAGCCATTTTGTGACAGAGAATGCCGCACCCAATATCTGGAGCGGGCGCAGTGTAAACCTGAATCTGAGGCATAAATTCGACAGTTCCGGACGAACCCTGTCGGTAGATGCCGATTATGCCGGCTATCCCGGTAGCGGCACACAAGACTACACCTCCAATTACTACAATGATCTGCCCGATGGTTCATCGGTGCTTTCCGGCAGGCTGCCGGCCATATTCCGTGGCGACCTCAATGGGCTTACACAGATACGTTCGCTTAAGGCAGATTACGCAACGCCCCTCTTAAACGGCGCAAAAATGGAACTTGGTGCCAAGACCAGCTATGTGACCTCCGACCACGATCTTGCATTTTTCAATTACAGGTCGGTTACGTGGATAACGGACAGCCAACGGACGAACAATTTTAAGTATCGCGAGCACATAGTAGCCGCATATGCGAATGGAAATATAGACAAGGATAATTGGAGCGCACAGGTGGGGCTCAGGTGGGAGCAAACAATAGCCAGGGGCGATGCCGTTTCTCCTGCAAAAGACTCGTCCTTCACCCGCAGGTATGGGCAGCTGTTTCCATCCTTCTCCCTGCAGCGGCATGTTACTTCAACTCATGACATTGGGCTGTCGGTGAGCCGGCGTATTGAACGTCCCAATTACGACCAGCTCAACCCGTCAACCTATTACCTTGATCCCACTACATACAAGGCTGGTGATCCATATCTGAACCCTGCGCTGTCCTACAACGCCGTACTGTCTCATGTTTTCAGGCAACGGTTGGTCACAACACTCAGCTACGCCTATACCTCATCGCCCATTGTAGAGGTCATACAGCCCAGCACTACCGAGAGCCGCGTGACCATTCAGACACAAAAGAACCTGTCGGGTCTGTCGTGGTATGGTGTGAGCGGTGCGTACCAGTTCCGGTTCGCTAAATGGTGGAGCAACACCACCAATGGCAATGTATATTATGCGCATTACAATGGCAACATTGCAGGTACTCCGCTCAGCAAGGGCAGGGTGTCGTTCGATATAAATTCCTCCAACAGTTTCATTCTCCCCAATGACTGGTCTGCCGAGTTGGGTGGCAACTATCATGCGCCCCAGCAATATGGTTATATGGTAGACAAGCCTACCTGGATGGTGAACTGCGGCGTGCAGAAAAATCTGTTCGATAAGAAAGCAACTATAAGGCTGAACGCTACTGATATTTTCTGGCGCGGATACCCGAGGGCAACATCAGAATACACTGGGTATATAGAGTCGTTTGTGGCGCGGCGCGATACCCGCCAGGTGGCATTGTCCGTTACATGGCGTTTTGGCACACGTTCTCAGTCGCAGCAGCGCCGTGGTGGTGCCGAAGACGAAAAGCGCCGGGTAGGGCAGGGTGCCTGATAAAATATTTCCCGCCTCCAATTAGCAAGTGAGCTGTATCTGTTACAGCGCAGCCTCCGGTATCTGTCCAACAGCCGGGGGCTTTTCTTTTCTATAGGGATATTGATGTTTTCTGCCTCCTATGAATGATACAAAAACGACTCCACCTCCGTTTTTAACGTCGGCAAATGTCTAACTATGATTCCCCAGATCACTTCGTCAGAAACTGTATCATAGCCGTGGATGATTCTGTTACGAGTGTCCACAATCTTTCGTGAACTTGTAAATGTCAGAGCACTATCTGAATTGAGTATCCGATTCATGGCCTCGCCAATTATTTCCAGGTTTCGCTCAACCGCACGCTTGGTTTTAAGGCTTGAACTATATTCATTAAAGTCCCTCTTTGGCCCGTCAAAATAACTTTCGATCTCATTGATCGAATTAAGGATATCGTGGAGCCAGGCCTTTGTCTCAGTTCGCATAAACTACTTTGCGGGAGTTGTTTATGTTCTCTTTAAAGAATGGGTTCTTTATCGCGGTTTCCTCAATCAGGTCCACGGGTCTTTTCAGAACGTCTTCCAATGAGAATTTGAGATCAAAGTAATTGTCAGCGTAATCATTGACAGGCATCTGCGCAAAGTCGACGATCATGTCTACATCGCTTTGGTCGTTGAATCTGGCAGACAATACAGATCCGAATGCATAAAGCTTCTTGACTTTATGCGTTGCGCAAAGCTGCCTGATCTTGTCTATATGTTCGTCGATAATGGACATGTAGCTTATGCTAAGATAAACTATAATTGATTAGGCAACAATTGTTCCAGGGCCTGATTGATGCGTTTTAATGTTTCTTCCTTGCCTATCAGTTCTGCAATGGCAAATACGCCGGGGCCATATTTACCACCCACCAGCATAATGCGGAATGGCAACATCAGCTCTCCTTTCTTCAGACCATGTTTTGTAGCATGTTCGTTAAAAGATGTCTCCATGTCGGCCTGATTCCATGTAGCCGCGCTGGCCAGCTCAGCAGCCCATGTTGTGAAGAATTGCTGTTTCTGGTCGTTCCATTTTTCCAGAATGGCTCCTTTCTCTCTCAGTTCAGGCGTTTCAAAGAAAAAGTGACCCTGCTCCCAGAAGTCGGGCAGCAAGGTGCAGCGGTCTTTTATAAGTCCCACTACTTTCACCAGCAGCTCTTTGTTGGTTACCACACCCCCTTCTACTATGAAGGGCCATGCGAGTTCAGCAAGGGTTTCGTTGTCGGTCTTCTGTATATACTGATGGTTGAACCACTTGGCTTTTTCAAAGTCGAATTTGGCACCACCCTTGTGCACACGTTCTATCGAGAATTTGGCGATCAGTTCCTCCATCGAAAAGAGTTCCTGCGCGGTTCCATCGTTCCAGCCCAGCATAGCCAGCATATTCACGAAAGCCTGGGGCATGAAGCCCATTTCGCGGAAGCCGCGTGTCTCTTCGTTGGTTTTGGGGTCGGTCCAGTTCATGGCAAATACCGGGAAGCCCAGCCTGTCGCCATCGCGTTTGCTCAGTTTCCCGTTTCCGTCCGGCTTCAGTATCAGCGGCAGGTGGGCCCACTGAGGCATGCGGTCTTTCCAGCCCAGGTACTCCCACAGCAATACATGCACCGGAGCGCTTGGCAGCCACTCTTCGCCACGGAAGGCATGTGTGATCTCCATCAGGTAGTCGTCCACCACCACCGCCAGGTGATAGGTAGGCATACCATCGGCTTTCAGCAGCACTTTGTCATCTACCAGCGAGCTGTCGAAGCTGATCTCACCACGGATCATATCAGTAAGTTTCACAGTGGTGTGCTCCGGCATTTTTATGCGCACCACATAGGGTGTCCCTTCCGATATAAGTCGGGCGGTCTCTTCCTGACCCAGTGTCAGCGAGTTGCGCATCAGCACGCGGGTATTCTGGTCATACTGGGCATTCGTATATTCGTCTTTGCGGTGGTCTTTCCGCATTTTTTCAATTTCCTCCGGTGTGTCAAAAGCATAGTATGCATGTCCCGAATCCAGCAGCATCTGTGCGTAGTGGTGGTACATCTCCTTGCGCTCACTCTGGCGGTAGGGGGCAAATGGCCCTCCTTTCAGCGGGCTCTCGTCAGGTTCCAGTCCGCACCATGCCAGGCAGTCCATTATATACTGCTCTGCGCCTTCCACAAAGCGGGTCTGGTCGGTATCCTCAATACGGAGGATAAATTCGCCCTTGTTGGCACGTGCAAATAAATAATTATATAATACAGTCCGCACACCACCCAGGTGAAGGCCACCCGTAGGGCTCGGCGCAAATCTTACTCTTACTTTCATGGGGTCAAAATTAGTCGGAAATCGCCAATCGGGGTCAATAATACATATTGCAGCAGTTTTGTATGTCTTGCTTGCTCATGTAAGGGCATTTTGTAATTCGATATCTTGACAGAAAAGGTTCGGAAAACCGAAAAGTTTCCCTATCTTTGCAGCGTTCCGCGAAAAGTCAAAAGGATTTTCTTTTGACTTTTTGATTTATACGGGCATAGTTCAATGGTAGAATAGAGGTCTCCAAAACCTTCGATCGTGGTTCGAATCCGCGTGCCCGTGCAAACTTGACCCTTGGGTCACTTTGGTTAATTGGACAGTAGGTATATCCGGGTCTGACCCGAATCCTGTTGTCCTGTTAACCACTTAACATTTAACCTTTTAACTGAAACAAATGAGCAAATTAGGCAATTACGTTCAGGAGGCATATGATGAATTATTACACAAGGTTAGCTGGCCGTCATGGGACGAGTTGCAGCAGACCACCATCATCGTGCTGGCAGCGCTCGGTCTGGTCACAGTTGTGATCTGGGGCATGGACATCGCTTCAGAGGCTACTCTGAAATTCGTTTACAACATACTCGGTAATTAATAATGGAAACCATGAGTGAAGCAGTAATTACTCCGGACCAGAAACCGGCTCCAGATACCAAGTGGTACGTGATCCGCGTGGTAAGTGGAAAGGAAAGGAAGGTGAAGGAGTATCTTGATAAGGAAGTAAAGATCAACAATTGGTCTAACTCGGTGGTTCAGGTACTGTGCCCGGTAGAAAAAGTGTTCAAAGTGCAGAACGGCAAAAAAGTACTGCGCGAAAAGACCCTCTTCCCCGGTTACATTCTCCTCGAAGCTAACGATGGCAAATTGACCGATGACATCATTCATACCGTAAAGAATGTTACGGGTGTTATCCACTTCCTCGGTAAAGAAAATCCTACAGCCCTTCGTAAATCTGAAGTGAACAAGATGTTCGGTAAGATGGACGAGGTGAGCGAGCAGGGTGTAAGCTACGCGGAACCATATATCGTTGGTGAGACCGTTAAGATCGTTGACGGACCTTTCAACGACTTCAACGGTACTGTGGAAGAGATCAACCAGGAGAAAAAGAAACTCAAGGTGGTAGTAAAGATCTTCGGTCGTGCTACACCGGTGGAACTCAACTACATGCAGGTAGAAAAGATCGCCTAAACACACAATTATCATATTTCCCGGACCGCATCGAACTGATGCGGTCTTTTTTTTACTATTGTTTATAGCCCTATAGATTTCTCCCCGTGCTTTTGCAATAATTTTGAATGGAATGACGAACCATAGACGATCAGCTGTATTATCTCATTTACCCGTAGAAAGTTGTCCGGCAAATGTTTTTGTAAAGAACCTTCTTTCGCGCTGCCGGAAGGGGGAGACTGATCCGTCTATAGTCATCATGAACAGCGCTGACGAGGTGGCACCTGTACTGAAAAGCATGGCGCCCTTCCTGCCATCAGAACTTGCGCTCGCGCAGCTATCGGCGGCCGAGCGTTCTATGCCCGATGTTAGTTTTCGTTATGCGGTAGTGTACAAAGATGGCCGACCGTTACTGTTCAGTACTTTTCAGGTCTATACGCTCACTGCCCGCAACTTCAATCTTCACCGCGAGCGCACTTTCGTAAAGCATATATTGGGGCTTTTTCTCGATCTGCGCCGCATAAAAGTGGTGGTGTCCGGCAACGCGCTGCGCACCGATATGCCCTGCTTCTGCTATGATCATAGCGAACTGCCTGCCGGGCAGGCATTGGAGCTGGTAGCCACAATTGCCGATACCATTGCCGATCGTGATGAAGCCTCGGCGGTTATACTTACCGGAACCGGCAATGCAGGCGCTGCTACACAACGCAAGCTCGCAACACTGGGTTACCAGATGCCATGGGAAGACATGGCCATGGAAATGAACATTCCTTCATCGTGGGAGTGTATGTCTCAATACATAGGGGCACTGTCGCGCAAATACCGTGCACGCGCGCAAAAAATTATTGCCGCAGGCAGCACACTGAGGCAGGCTCCGATAACGGAGGAGGAACTGGTTCGCCTGCAACCCGATATCGACAGGCTTTTCGCTGAGGTAATAGAGAACCAGCCCTTTGTGTTCACCACATCCGGCAGCAGGTATATAGTCGAGTTGAAGCGACTGTATAAAGATAATTTCGAGATCATAGGTTTTTTTGAGGGCGATGTGCTTGTGGCCTTCTATAGCGCGTTTGTCACCGCCACCGGCTACGAACTGTTTTACGTGGGCTACAGTCAGTCGCTCAATGCGAAGTATCAGTTGTATTTCAATATGCTTTTTTCGGGATTGGGCCGCGCCATTGCCTTACGCAAGCAGCAATTGCTGCTGGGCCGCACCTCGTTCGATGCAAAGGCCAGTCTGGGTGCAAAGGCGGTGCGCAAAGATTACCTGATTCGCTTGTTCCGTGTGCCCGAGGCGGCAACCCGGTGGTTTGTTTCCTACTTCTCCTCAATGGAAAGTGGCAAATGGACACAGCGGAATCCGCTGAAGGAAGAAGCATAACTTTATTTCCCAAGCCATTTTTTAAAAGCATTTGCCCGGGCCTTACTCACAAAAATGTCTTCATCGTTTGCATGCCTGATCACTACTTTCAATCGGCCGTTCAGGTGGGTCACTACCTTCTCTATTGCATCTATTGATGCAATGTAGCTTCTGCTGATCCTGAAAAATGCATCCGGGTCCAACTGTGTTTCCAATGTGTCCAGATTTTCGTCTATGAGGTATTGCTGGTCACTTCGGGTATAGAGATAAGTCAGCTTGTCATCGGCGCGAATGAAGGCTGCGTCTGCTACCGGAACTGGTATCAACCGTTCTCCCCTGCGCACAAGAAATCTCGATCTGAATGCCTGTTTCCCACTTACCATTTGTTGCAGCAAAGTTGTCAATCGGCTTTCAATACCTGCGGGACTATGCTGCGCATTGAATTTTTTTAATGCTGCGGCCAGTTCATCTTTGTCTATCGGTTTTAGTAGGTAATCAACGCTGTTGAACTTGAATGCGCGCAACACATACTCGTCATAGGCAGTCGTAAAAATGACGGGAATAGTAATTGCGTCCTTTGTAAACAGTTCCAGACTAAGGGTATCGCTCAAATGAATATCCGCCAGAATCAGGTCTGCGTTGTTATGGCTCAACCATTCCCGCGCTTCCTGTACCGACTCAATTACAGCACCGATAGTTGCATCCGATGCCGTTGCTGCAACCAGTTCTGTCAGTCGGTTTGCAGCATGTCGCTCGTCTTCAAGTATCAGGATGTTCATATCGCATGTTTTTTTGGTTGCGTCGATACTCTTTCGAGGTCAAGATAAAAAGAAGTTGCCATTCCCGTGTAACGCTTCCATGCCCCCTGGCTCCCAAACCGGTAATAATGGACCTTCCCGGGAACCGGCATACAAATTGGTATCGACAGGAAACTGCCTTTTTTTGAGTGGTCGGCCCATTCGGCTGTTACTACGAAATTTCGGTCAGTAACCAAATTGAATTTCGACACGTCGAGATAAACCCACCCTTTGCGGGATTCAGTTATTTGCAACAGAATGTTCTCTGTATTAATGCAGTCACCGGGCAAGCCATTCGTGATATTGCAGAAGCTGACTTTCAATAATACGGAATCAAAATTGTTACGGTCTATAAACAAATGCACACCTTTGATGCGTGTAGGCTGGCCCTGCACACGCATCAGCTCCCCGATGGCTGCTCCCAGATTTTGCCGGGGTCTGTTGCTGATTGCGAAATTGTTGGTCATAAGTGTGTGTTTTCGGGCAACGCCACGCTTCAGTTGTTTCTCCCGCCCGGCAACTATTGTTATGGTCTCCAGTCCGGTGGTTGTCTGGCGAAGCGTGATAGTATCAGTTTTGCGTTGTTTTAATGAAGAAACGGTTTCCTTTACGGTGCTGTAGCCAACACAGCTCACTTTTATCGTATCATGCTGCAAGGTATCCGGCAAGAACAATACAAATGCGCCATATTCATTAGTCATTGTGCCGAGGGGAGAGTTCGGAATGCCGACATTGGCGTAAGCTACTGATTGCCCTTTCTCATTGCAGACCACTCCCCGCACCTGCTGGGCGGCATGGGTCGGAGCCGCAAAGACTACCGTTATCATTATACCAGGTATTGCAGCCCGTTTCAGGTTTTTTGGTTTTGTTAGTCGTTTGTTCCATTTTCGGGCGGCCATTGTTGTGAGCACGGTGCCAACTACAGTCGGAAGGATCCAAATGATCCATGAAGGTCTTATGGAAACATTGTTGACCAGAAAGGCTGTGATGGCAGCTATGTAGGAACCGCTCATTTTGCCGATATGCTGCATCAGCCATATCCGGTTTTGTTTTCCGGTTGTAGTTTCATCGCCAAGTACTTGCAGGTCCTTTATAGAAAGAACCAACATGATGCCGCCGAAGATGCTCAACACGGGCACGAATGCAGTCCGGGCTATCACCATTAACGCAACCGGATACAAGATCATGAACAGTGCAGTGCCGGCGGCCAGTATGTATGGAAGTTTGCCGCGAAACGTTAACGTGGGGCGCCCCTCACGCCAGTACTGCATGGCACGCATACCCGAAAAGGTCAGGTAAAGCGTAAAGACCGAAATGGACAACAGGAAAGGGTTGAATTTGAGTGTCGTCATCACCAGTGCAGAGACGCCCACTACATACATGCAGTAGTTATACACTGTCCCGGTCTGTTTATGACCTTTGCGTCCTTTCACGGCCATCAGCGCGGCTGCACCGCAAAGAAGAGCCACAGTGCCTGCGGCAATATGCAGCAATAAAAGTCCCTTATACAGTTCCATGTGGTTGTATCATTTTATTGGTAAAGAATATGTTGTCTTTCTATAGTAGAGGAAGCGCCACCCGGAACTCCTCATCCGTCTGCATCACCGGCACCTCTTGTCCTGTGATCAGTGCATATCGGTTCCGGATGTTGTTGAGTCCAAGACCGGTTGACGTGTCTGCTGCCGGGCGTGGATTGTAGTTGTTTGTTACTATTAGCGTGTCTGTGTCGTCTGAAATGCTGATCTTCAGCGGGTGTTTTTTTGAGATCTCATTGTGCTTTATTGCGTTCTCTACAACAAGTAGCAGAGCGTGTGTCACAATGCTGCGTTTCTGTCCTGCAGCGCTGACATTTACCTCAACGATAAGTTTATCATCGAATCGTTGCTTCTGCAGGAAAAGGTAGGATTCGGCTACCTGCAATTCGGTCGACAATTGCACGGTTTGCTCGTCCTGATGCTGAAGGGAATAACGCATTACTCTGGCCATCTGCTCAACAAATGCCACAGCGTTGTCAGGGTTTTCTTTGATCAGTCCCGGGAGGGTATTGAGCGCATTGAAAAGGAAATGTGGGTTCACCTGATTCTTCAGTGTCTCATACTTGCTCCGGATCATTTCTTGCTTCATCCGCTCATTTTCAACGGTACTCCGCTGCAGGCTGACAACAAAGTGTTTTCCTGATACGATCAGCCCCACGATCATAGAAAAAAGTGCAGAGTACATCATGTTCTCTCTGTAGGTATCTATGCCCGGATCGGCATAGCCCATCAGTGCCATTGCTTTCATGGCCACGAACATGATCAGGCCACCATATACCGCCAGCATCGACACACCGATCCCGAAGGACACAACCGGCTGCTTGCTCCAGTTGAGCGACTCGAATATTCTGGTCAGAAAAGTAGTGCCGCCCAGCGCGCCCATGGTGGCAAGAGACAGCGAGAAAAGAACACTGTACTGCCAGCTGCCGCCCGACATGTAATAGCCATAGTTGACAAACAGGTTCACACCCAGAACCACTGCATAGGTAATTGCCAGTACGGAGAGGTGTTTTTTCATATTCCTTTTCTTTTCTGATACAAATGTCTGAAGCTATATCGGGACGGAGAACAGGAAATTCGCCAAGCGGCAGAATAGGGGAGTCACCTGACCGTCTGAGGGAGTCAACTGTGTCACTCCGGCTTCGAAAAGATAGGTCATTATTTCCTACCTTTATCCAAATAATTCATTTATGTTTCTACAGAGTGCACCTGCCCGCCGCAGATTCAGCGGTTTTATTGCCCTATTGTTTTTGTCCCTTGCGTCATGGGCGCAGGACCTAAAGTCTCCTATTCCTACCGACCCCGATGTAGTGACCGGAAAGCTGGACAATGGACTCACTTATTACATACGCACCAACAAGAAGCCGGCCAATAAGGTGGAGCTCCGGTTGGTAGTGAAGGCCGGTTCCATTCTTGAGAACAACGACCAGCAGGGTCTTGCCCACTTCATGGAGCACATGAACTTTAACGGTACCAAGAACTTCCGGAAGAACGAACTGGTAAGTTACCTGCAGTCTATCGGCGTACAATTCGGTGCCGACCTCAATGCCTACACTTCTTTCGACCAGACAGTCTACATCCTGCCTATTCCCACAGACAAGCCTGATAACCTCGAAAAAGGTTTTCAGATCATTGAAGACTGGGCGCACAATGCATTGCTCACCGACAAGGACATCGACGAAGAGCGTGGTGTGGTGCTGGAAGAAAGCCGCCTTGGAAAGGGCGCCGACGACCGCATGCTGAAAAAGTACTTCCCTAAACTCGCTGAGGGGTCGTTATATGCCGAGCGCTTGCCGATAGGAAAAGACGAGATCCTCAAGTCGTTCAAGTATGAGACCATCCGTAGTTTTTACCGCGACTGGTACCGCCCCGATCTTCAGGCTGTGGTGGTAGTGGGCGACATAGATGTAGCCACTGCAAAATCTATGATCACCAAACACTTCGCGGGCCTCACCAACCCTGCCAATGCCCGCCCGCGCACTTACGTGGACATCGCTCCACGCAAAGCCGCCGATGCAATGGTGGTGACCGACAAGGAAGCAACCAACTCCATGCTCATGTTGTCTTTCCCCTACGTGAAGAAGACGGACGAGAAGACCATCGGAGATTACAGGGCTAACATGGTACGTCAGTTAGGCATACAAATGCTCAACCGCCGCTTTTCTGATCTTGCACAAAGCAGCAAACCACCGTTCCCCTTTGCAGGCATCGACTTCAATGACATGATCCATGGTTATGAGAACCTTACTGTTTATGCATTGTTCATGGCTGGTGGTCTGGAGAAGGCATTGGGCGCCGTAGCAGACGAAGTGGTGCGTACACGCAAATATGGCTTTGCCGAAAGTGAGCTGGAAATTGCAAAGAAGGACGCCCTGGCCGAAATGGAACGTGCTTACAACGAACGCAAGACCACAGATAGTAAGGACTTTGTTGAAGAGTACATTCGCGCCTTCCTCGACAACGAACCTTACCCCGGTATAGAAAATGAGTACGCATACGCAAAATCAATGTTGCCCGGTATCAAAGCAGAAGAGGTGAGCGCCGCTATCAGGGAATATTTGTCCGACAATAACACGTTCACACTCGTTACAGCGCCGGATAAAGCCGAGTTGAAGTTACCGTCAGACAAAGACCTTCTAGCTATGACCGCGAAAGCGCTGTCTAAAGATGTGGCAAAGACCGAACAGAAAGCTGTAGCAACTGCACTTATCACGAAGAAACCCGATCCCGGACTCATTGTATCTCAGGCCCCTGAGGAAGGTTTCAATGCCACTACCTATACATTGGGCAACGGCGTTAAAGTAACAATTAAGTCCACCGACTTCAAAAGCGATGAGATTTTGGTGAGGGGCACCAAGAAAGGTGGTACCAATAAATATGGTTCGCCTGAGCGGAGCAATTATCAGTTCCTCACAGAGTTGATCCCGGCAATGGGTATAGGTACGTTCACTCCGTCCGATCTCGAAAAGGCACTTGCGGGAAAGACTGCAAAAGTAAATCTGAGGTTGAATGAGTATAGCTCAGGGATATCAGGTTCCGGATCTGTAAAGGACTTCGAAACGCTTATGCAGCTTATTTACCTGCAGCTTACCCAGCCGCGCAAGGACGTTGAGTTATTCGCTGCCTATAAAGACAAGCAGAAGTCTATGTTGCAGTTCATCATGGCCAATCCCCGCGCCGCTTTCTTCGATACTACGATAAAGGCTTTGTATGGCAACAACCCTCGTGCTCCCATGGTATTCCCTAAGGCTGCCGACTACGATAAGATAGACCTCGATAGAGCATTGGCCATCTACAACGCTGAGTTTACTTCGGGTACTGGTTATCATTTCTTCATCACGGGCAATGTGGACACCAAAACCGCCTTGCCTCTTATTGAAATGTATCTCGGTAGCCTGCCGTCCACGCCGGGTACTGCAGAATACAGGGACAATGGTCTGCGTCCGGTAGGGGGAAAGCAGCTTTCTATCAAGAAAGGGAAAGAGAAACAAAGTATGATCTTCGGAGTGTTTAGCGGCCAGTTGCCTTATAGCGAAGACATGGAGATGTCTATGGCTGCACTGGGCGAGGTGCTGAACATCCGTGTGATAGAAGAAATGCGCGAGAAAATGGGCGCCATCTATGGCGGCGGATTCAGTGGCCAACTTACCCGCGAGCCATACGAGCATTACTCCATTCAACTGCAACTGCCTTGTGGCCCCGAGAATGTAGACAAACTGCTCGAAGCTACCGACAAGGAGATAAGAGCTATTCTGGCGCAGGGCCCGAACCAACAAGATGTGGACAAGGTGAAAAGCCAATGGCGGGAGAAATACATCACCGATTCAAAGGAAAACAGCTTCTGGAACGACAAAATGGAGCGTGTGCTCATTTGGGGTCGCAACAAAGATCGTGTGCTGAACTACGAAAAGTACCTCAATGCACTTTCTGCCGACGATATCCGCAAGGCGGCTCTGCTGGGCCTCACCGATGGTGCCAAGTTCATTTCTGTGTTGAATCCTGAGTAGTAAGATCTTCTTTTACAACAATAACCACCCGATCTGTTCCGTTACGGTACCGGTCGGGTGTTTTTTTGTGGCATAATACTCATAGAAAACGCCCTCCCAAGGGTACAGTGCCGCCAAAGCACCTTCGCACCCCAATATTCTATAACTTAGCGTTTCTATTATGATCTTCAGGAGTAAAGCCCCCCTGCGAATAGGTCTGGCAGGAGGTGGCACAGATGTCAGCCCATATTGCGATCTCTACGGAGGTGCCATTCTTAATGCTACTATCTCGTTGTATGCCTCCGCTACAATCGAGCCGCTGGTAGTGCCGCAGGTCATTATAGAGGCGCTCGACAGGAATGAAAGCGTTGCCTATGAACTAGCCGACGAACTACCCATAGACGGCAGCCTCGACCTGGCCACCGGGGTCTACAATCACCTCGTTGCCAAATATGGTCCTGTTCCTTCCGGTTTTCGCATCACTACTTCGGTCGATGCACCCGCCGGTTCGGGTCTCGGTAGTTCATCTACGCTGGTGGTTGCCATTATAGGCGCCTTTGCCGAATGGCTGAACCTGCCGTTGGGAGAGTATGATATAGCCCAGATGGCTTACGATATTGAGCGGGTGGAGCTGGCTATGGCCGGTGGTAAGCAGGATCAGTATGCCGCGACTTTCGGCGGTGTTAACTTCATGGAGTTCTATGATGGCAACAAGGTCATTGTCAACCCGCTGCGTATAAAACCCGAGTATCTCAACGAACTCGAGAACAACCTGCTCCTATACTTCACAGCAACCAGCCGCCTGTCCTCTACCATCATTGAGGCCCAGAGCAAGAACGTTACAGACAAGAACCAACAGTCTATAGATGCCATGCACCAGCTGAAAGAGCAGGCGCAAATGATGAAGGAGGCTATGTTGAAGGGCAACATCCACGACATAGGCCATATTCTCGACTATGGTTTCCGCTACAAGAAACAGATGGCCAAGGGTATATCTAACGACGCCATGGATGCTATTTACGAAGCAGCCCTGCAGGCCGGTGCCACCGGTGGCAAAATATCGGGCGCGGGTGGCGGCGGTTTTATGATGTTCTATTGCCCCGGCAATACCCGCTACCAGGTGCGCAAGACACTGCAGACTTTTGGCGGCAGCATCAGTCCTTATCAGTTCACCGAGAGGGGGCTGTTCACGTGGCGTGCACGGTAATAGTTCCTCGCGTATAGGTCTGTTTGTTTGTAAGGGTAAATTCAATCTATGTTATCAGTATCGCTTCACGGCATTGTCATCAAAGCACCCATCGGGCTGTATCCCGAGGAGAAGATCACCGGCAACACATTCGAGACTGATGTGGACATCTCCCTGCCCGATGAGCAGCCCTGGCCGTTTGTCGACTATGCCGAGGTGCACACCATTGTTTCCGACGTATTTGCCGGCCCTCACGAACTCCTGGAGACCGTTGTGTTCGACATATACAGCCGCATAAAGCAGCAGTTTCCCATAGCCGTCACCGTGCGCGTAGCAGTGCGCAAGCTCACCCCACCCGTGCCCGGCAAAGTCGCCTATTCCCAGGTCTGCTACGAAAAGTAGAGAGTTTCAGAGCACACACACCGGCCTGCATCTGCCATCTGCCCCTGCCGTCTCTCTTCCCCTTTCACCCGCTTTCACCCGCCGAAGCTATTTCAGCGAAGGCGGGCGCTCTAACATCCCCACACTCGCTCTCACACTCACTCTGCCCCTGCCCCTGCTCCTGCCCTCTGTCCCTGCCGTCTCTGTTTCACTCGCTCTCCGCTCTCCGCACTTTCACCCACCGAAGTTTTTTTCAGCGTAGGCGGGCGCTCTCACACCCACACCCACACTCACTCTGCCCCCTGCCTTCTGCTCCTGCCGTCTCTGTTCCCCGCTCTCCGCACTTTCACCCGCCGAAGCTATTTCAGCGAAGGCGGGCGCTCTCAATTTCCTACCTTTGCGCCGCAATGCAGAACAGACCTACAATAGCCGAGCTTAGAAAAGGTGGCGTCATACTCATAGATAAGCCCTACAAATGGACCTCTTTTGATGCGGTAAATGCCATTAAGGTAGCCACAAAGGCCAAGATCGGTCACTGCGGCACCCTCGATCCCCTGGCCACTGGCTTGCTCATCTGCTGCACCGGCGAAATGACCACATCTATCTCCGGCTACCAGCAGCTACCCAAAGAATACACCGGCATCATACACTTGGGTGCCGTTACCGATACTTACGACCTCGAAAGCCAGCCGCATAGCCACAAGCCGTGCGAGCACATCACCATGGACCTATTGCTGGAAACCGCAAAACAATTCACCGGCGACATCATGCAGGTGCCTCCTATCCACTCGGCCATAAAGAAGGATGGTAAACGTTCTTACGACCTTGCCCGTGCGGGTAAAGAAGTGGTTTTAGAGGCCCGTCCGGTCACCATCGGGGAGTTCGAGATCACCGAATTCCGAAATCCGGAAGTCTATTTCCGCGTTATGTGCAGTACAGGCACCTATATACGCTCGCTCGCCAACGATTTTGGTGCCGCATTAGGGTGCGGAGGGTACCTATCAGCACTGCGTCGCACCAAAATAGGCAACTTCACTGCCGAAGCCGCCCTTACCCCCCAGCAATGGAAGGATATTTGGTATCCGAACGGCATAAAAGGCTGATAATTAACAGTTTTGATGTTAGCGGGATGCTCATGTGTTTGGATTTTGTGTTTGCGCCCTTAACTGTTAGCAAATGACCTGTTATCTGTTTGTTAACCATCACCTAAACCAAAGTTAAACCGCTTTTACTATATGTTCCGGACCTATGATTGTGTGTAATATTGTGGCACAGTTGTTGCACTTATGCAATGACTCCCTACGCTAAAAAACTAAATTACTATGACTAGGAACACTGCATTTCTTGGGAAAATGGAGGAGTTGGTAAAACAGTTGGTTTCGTACCACAGTGTGCCATGCTACCTCATTGACTCCAAGTTAGAGACCCAGCTGAATGCCTACGGAGAAAAAGTGAACATCCCCGTTGTGCGGGTTGTTGGTTTTTTTGAAGACACTATTGGTAAAGTAACGCAACTCCTCAACAACGAATTTGACCTTCGTGTTATTCAGGACGAGCGTACACCCGATTCTTTTACCTCTGCCGGCCAGACTTTCCAGGCTGGTCTGAAGCCCAACAGGCTCGATCTGCCCGAATATAAGATACTCAACCCCCACAAATTCGAGATACGCGTGTCTTCCATCCTTCAGGATGTGTACACCGCTATGCAGAAGGGACTGAGCAATGGTAACCCCACGCTTCCCGAAAACGTTCGTCGCGATTTCTACCGTGTAGGTGCATTCCTCGAAATGGCCGATATCGAGCTCATCAAGATCCGTGATAACGCTGCCAATACAGTGCCGCAGCAGCCTGCCGTAGTGCCGCCAATACCTACCGTAGCGCGCGACATGCACACCGCGCCTGCGCAGCCTTACACCCCACCTGCTCCTCAGCCGGCACCACAACCCGAACCCGTAGCTCAGGCTCCGGTTATCGAGGCGGTTCCTGCACCTGCAGAGCCCGGAAAAAATAACCTTACCTCTATGGACATGAGCGTTGATAGCTTCAATGCCCTGGCCATGGACGTTAATAATATTGAAAACAAGAACGGTGTTGAAGATAAATACCTCGATCTGTTCTCTCCTGAGGTGGAAACGCCGGCAGCCGAAGTACCTGCGGCAAAACCTGAAGTAGCCGCTCCCGAGGCAGTGGCGCTGAATATCGACAACATCGAGACATTCAACATGAATGTGAACGGCCTTATGGACCGTGCTGTTGAAGCGCCGGTAGTGCCTGCCACACCAGCTGCAAAGCCTGAAAAAGCTGAAGCGGCACTGAACATGGACGAGAACGCCCAGATGACCGAAGCATCGCTGAAGGAATTCGTGCGTACAAGTCCGCTGGTGAAGGAGGTGGATGCTATGATCGCTGAGCGCGCGGGTGCCAAGATCAACGACGAAATAGACATCGAAGGCGATGTGGACCGTCTGCGCTTCCTCAAGGTATTCACCCTGAAGCAGCTTACCGAAAAGATCACCGACAACAAAGAAGACATCGTGGCGTTTGCCGAGAAATGGATAGGTAAAGACAATGGCGGATCATTCGATTCAGGTATCTGTCTCTTCTATCTCGAATACCTGATAGTAGGTAAAAAGAATGATCCTGCCTTCGCGGTTGAGTATGTACTGAAGTTCATTTCAGACAACGATTACAGCGCGCGCTACATCATCCCTACCTACAATTCTATCAGGCAGAGCGAACAGGCTGCCACCTTTGCGCATCTTACCCTCAAATAGAATAAATACGATCCATTTACCCCCAAAAGCTGCAACGAAAATTGCAGCTTTTTTTGTGCCCGCCGAGCAATATACAACGCCGTTTATTCTATCCCCCGATGTGGCTCACCTTTTCGTGTGTGCCACATCTTTTTC
>JACSRV010000015.1 GCA_014879545.1 Chitinophagaceae bacterium
TCCGTCGTCGGCAGCGTCAGATGTGTATAAGAGACAGGCGTAACGGGGATCTGCTTGCCGCCGCAGGTGAATGTGGTGGCTACCTCGGCATACCAGTTGGTATCGGTGAAGTCGAGGAAGTGAGGCTCGGGTGCTGTTACCACCTGCGCTATGAAGGTGGCAGTGTCGGCGGTCCATGGGCGGCGGCGGTCGAAGAGGGACCGCACCATGCGCCTGCGGTTGATCATAGAATCGGTGCCCAGCAATGCGCGGCTTTGGGTGCGCACATACGAGTCGGTGTCATCGTTGAAGCGCTCTATGAACTCTTCTATCAGCTTCACCTCATACAGAAAGAAACTCTCCTGCGCGGGCGCAGGAGAGAGTGTGCTGATAACCTGTGATAATGCGGGACGGGCACTACCAATAACCATCATCAAAAGTATAACCCTGATAGTACCCATCCCGTTGTGTTGTTTTCATTACTCCTCGGTAACACCAATGTTACCCAGAAAAACGTCCATATATGCTTTGCGGCCTGTGCTGTCTTTTGGCGCGTCCCATACCTTCACCCCTACTTCTATACGCTTCTGGGTCACGTCGTGGTACACATAGTTGGCCTCGCCGCCTTTTTGCCCGGTAAACTCCTGTTCATACGCTACAATTGCCTTGTAGGTGCCATCGGGTTGGCGGGTGAAGTTGCTAAGATACTGCGCATTGGTCCAATTTACAGTCACCTTGTCGTACTGCAACTGCGCCAGACGGCTCAAGTATTGGCGAACCGGCACAGTAGTAGGCTCAGGTTTGCTTTTGCTGGTGTAAGTCACCAGTACTTTGTCGTTGTTGTTGAAGAGCTTCATGGCCTCCTCTACGTGAGAGCGGTAGGCACGGTCTTTCTTCTCGGCCAATATCTTCATGTGGCGGGTCAGTTCCTTGGTCTTCTTCTCAACACGGGCATTCAGTTCGTTCTTGCTGAAGCGCACATTGTCGGGGAAAACGAACACCTGACCCTCGCGTTTTACGGTCTGCTTCTTGGTGGCCTTCACGGTCTCATTGGTCTGCGCCATTGCCATAAAGGGTACGAAGGCTGCAGCCATTAACATTGTTGCTATTTTCATTGTATCTGGAATTTAATTGTTATTGATAATTTA
Source organism: Chitinophagaceae bacterium (assembly GCA_014879545.1). Lineage (GTDB taxonomy): Bacteria > Bacteroidota > Bacteroidia > Chitinophagales > Chitinophagaceae > Nemorincola. Next base: position 1,128 of record JACSRV010000015.1, read on the forward strand.
CAATGCAAATGTACCTACGAACATTGGCGGGCGAACTGACGCTGCTCAAAACAAAAGATGATAGTGGTCAGGCATGGCAGATGGCACTAAAAGTGAGGCGTTACTGTACCTTTGCCCCCTCAAACAACGGTACCGGCATATGATAAAGGGCATCAAACACATCATCTTCGACCTGGGCGGCGTACTGCTGAACCTCGATTACAACCTCACCGAGCAGGCATTTATTGATGCAGGGGTGAAGAACTTCGGGCAGCTATACTCCCAGTTGCAGCAGAGCGACCTGTTTGACCGGTGGGAGACCGGCCGCATGAACCGTGCCGAGTTCATCAAGGCGATGCAGGACGCATCTGAAACGCCACTAACAGAGGCACAGGTGCTGCACTGCTGGAATGCCATGCTGCTTGATTTCCCGATACGCAGGTTGCAGATACTGCAGCAGCTTCGCAACCACTTCGATCTGTTCTTGCTGAGCAATACCAACGAGATACACGAAGAGGTTTTCAATAATACCCTAATGCGCGACCACGGCATCCCCAACATAGGTGTGTTCTTTGACCGGGTGTATATGTCGCACAGGGTGGGCCTGCGCAAACCCATGCCCGAGATCTTTCTGCGGGTGCTGGAAGAGAACAACCTGAAACCCGAAGAGACCCTGTTTATTGAAGACAGCCCCCAACACATAGAAGCTGCCAATAAACTGGGCATACAGACCATCTTCCTTACCAAGGGCATGACCATTGAGGAAGATGTGTTCAAACCAAGGGCGTAACCTGTCAACTACTAATAAGTAATGACCTGCTCTACCAGATTTGCGGGCATCTCGCGGAACTCGTATTGCTGATTGCGCAGCTGTGGCTCGAAACCGGCCTCACGAATGCTCTCTTGTATGCTGCGGGAGGTGAACCTGTGCGGCGCACCGGCGGCACTTACCACGTTCTCTTCCAACATGATGGAACCAAAGTCGTTGGCACCGGCATGCAGGCATATCTGCGCTACCTGCCTGCCCACCGTGAGCCATGATGCCTGTATATTCTTGATGTTGGGCAGCATGATGCGGCTGATGGCAATGGTGCGTATGTACTCCTCAGAAGTGGTGAGGTTGCGGGTGCCACGTATGCGTTGCAGCAGCGTATCCACATCCTGGAAGGTCCATGGAATAAAGGCCAGGAAGCCCTTCGCTCCTTCAGGTTTGCGCGACTGCACCTCACGTAGTTTCACAAGGTGTTCGAAACGCTCCTGCAATGTCTCCACGTGACCGAACATCATAGTGGCACTGGTGGTGAGGCCCAGTTTGTGGGCTTCGTGCATGATATCGAGCCACTCTTGCGCACCACACTTGCCGTTGGACACCAGGCGACGAACACGGTCGTCGAGGATCTCGGCACCGGCGCCGGGCAGGCTGTCCATACCGGCTTCCATGAGCGCTTTCAACACCTGGTGGTGGGTGCTCTTTTCGAGTTTGGTGATGTGTGCCACCTCGGGCGGACCAAGTGCATGCAACTTAATTGTAGGATATAAGTTCTTGAGTGTCTTGAAAAGATCGACGTAGAATGCCAGACCCAACTCGGGGTGATGGCCACCCTGCAGCAGCAGCTGGTCGCCGCCATACTTCAGCGTCTCCTCTATCTTCTGTTTGTAGGTCTCTATATCAGTAATATATGCCTCGGGGTGGCCGGGTATGCGGTAGAAATTGCAGAACTTACAATTGGCCACGCATACATTGGTAGTGTTCACGTTGCGGTCTATCTGCCATGTCACTTTGCCGTGGGGCACCTGTATCTTTCTCAGTTCATTGGCCACGTACATGAGTTCTGTGAGGGGGGCGTGCTCGAAGAGGAACATACCTTCTTCCACACTCAGAAACTCGAAGCGCATGGCGCGCTCGTACAAACTTTTCAACTCGCTCATCTGAAGATCTTTTCGGGATGTAAATGTAGGGAATTAACAGATTGCAGACTTCAGGAGCAGAAGGCAGGAGGCAGGAGCAGATTGCAGAGCGCACGCCTTCTCTGAAAAAGCTTCAGCGGGTGAAAGGGGCAGAAGGCAGGGGCAGGTGGCAGGGTGTGTTTTTTAGGTACGCAACTTTTATGTTTTTTTCTTTATTAACTGATC
>JACSRV010000193.1 GCA_014879545.1 Chitinophagaceae bacterium
GTGCGCCCGGTGTAAATGATGGACCACCTACTATCGTACCCGCCTGCTCTTCAAGTGTGGTCCACGTGCCGCCGCCGTCTGTAGAATACTGGATCGTAGCTGCAGCATCAGGCGATGCCGACAACAGGTACTGGTCGAACTTCAATGTAGCCGATCCGTAACCCACTGTATTAAATGATGTAGATGTAATGGTGCTGTTCGTCAGTGTGCCTTGTGCCGCAGACTGCAACATGTCTGTACCATCGCCCGGTGTACCGTCAGCGGCAGTAGTCGAGTTAACTATCTGCCACATGTTCGCAGGCGCTGCACTACCACTCACTATCCAGCCGCTAAGGCCGCTGTTGAAATTCTGATTAAGTAACGAGAATGTAGGATCAGGCGAAGTGGCGGTAACGGATACATTTTCTCCCGCACAAAGTGTGGTACTTGATGGAGTAACTGTTACAGAAGGTAACGGGTTCACACTTACTTCAGCTGTTCTCACACATCCGGTTGATATCGTGTAGGATATCGTCGAAAGTCCCACAGAAACACTGCTCACAGAACCTGTAACGGAATTCACTGTAGCTACACCGAGGTTAGAGGACGTCCATGTACCGCCACCGTCGGAATTGGAAAGTGATGTTGTGTTTCCAAGGCATACAGCCAATGTGCCATCAATTGTTGCAGGCAGAGGATTAATGGAAAGAACACCGGTGTTCTGACAACCGGTTGAAAGCAACCTGTAAGTTATGAGCGCAGTACCGGAAGAAATTGCAGAAACAACGCCCGATGTGGAACCGATCGTAGCATTTGCTGAACCTGATATCCACGTACCACCAGCCGTTGCATTGGTAAGTGTCGTTGATGCCCCCTCACAAATCGGCACAAGTCCCGAAATAGATGCGGGAGCCGGATTAATTGAGACAACACGAGTTGCGGGGTTTGATGCAGCACCTCCACCGGAAGACACAACGCAACTATATGTACCTGCATTTGCAGGAGTTATTGAGGGCAACGTCATTGTAGCTCCTGTAAATGTAAAACCAGCCGGACCTGACCAAGTGAATATCGGACTCGGCGCAGCAGAACTAGCGGTAAGCGTAATTGTCTCGCCCGGGCAATAAATTGCAGTGCCCGAAATTGTGGGAGGTGGTGGCGCTGTCTGCCATACCTGTATCTCCCTGTGATTGGGATTGGAGCTACCGGACACAGACAAAAATCTAAGGATAGTTGTTGTGACAGGACTGAACGTAACGGAGTCCTGAGAGCAGGTAGAACCACTATAACTGAGAAAAGTAACAAATGCAGAACCATTCCAATACTGCATCTGACAAGAGGTCATCGGACGGTTACTTTTGTACAATACTATTTTGTTAAATGTAACAGCACTTGACCAAGTGAACGTGATAGACCCATTACTTGATACCCACCCCCACGGCTGTGCACTGCTCGAACACCCCGAAAACGCTGCAATAACACCATCGTTGTAATTGTTTGCAGCAAAACTTCCAGCTCCACCACCCGAGTGAGTTGCGGTTGCTGTTAACGCCAGATTCGTCTGAGCGATCGAAAAAGTAGTGGACAATAGCAATGCTGCCATAATCAACAAAAATCGGCCAGGGGTTTGGTTAGTTTGTTTCATCATTTTCATAACTACATTTTTTATACTCAACCATTTTTATATACTTCATTACATTAAGCCCGGTTTAGCAAGCAACTATTCGTCAGATATTTACCTGGACGAAACATGCATTCAAAACGAGCAATTTTTGGCAAGTAGACCATCGGGGCTGATTCTAAATTTACCGGCAAATACATTAAAAATCACACTGCTGTTTAGAGATTTATTCAATTAATACCTATATCACTGGATATCAATAGGTCTGTTTATATAAACTTCATAATTATATTCCTATTAATTAATAACTGGGCGCTTATTTGAGAAATTAGCATGAAATCAAATTCGCGACGTTGAAAAAACACCAATTCCGTCCATAGTGCTCGAATACGAATTCTGCTCACGTGCATGGAAGACAGAGGCAAACCAAAAACGTAAATAGCAGGCGATTTTTTATTGTGCGGAAAATAATTTGCCACAAGAAGCCTGAATGAAAGCTAAACTAAGTCCCCTTTGTAACATAGGCAAAATGCTAATGAAGAGAAATCTGACTACCTTTGCGCGCTATCTCAAAGAAATAGCCGGATGACGTGTAAATTGACATCGAATAATAACAATGTTCCACTGAGTCGGCTATTTACGGAACAACAAAAGAACGCACAAATAAATGAGCAAATACAAGGAATATAAAGGACTGAACATGCCTGCAATAGAACAGGAGATACTAGCAGCCTGGAAGTCTGAACGCAGTTTTGAGAAGAGCATAGAACAAAGGAATGCATCTGAACCATTCGTGTTCTACGAGGGTCCGCCAAGTGCCAACGGGATGCCGGGCATTCACCACGTTATATCCCGAACACTAAAAGATCTGGTATGTCGCTACAAAACAATGCAGGGATATCAGGTTCAGCGCAAGGCAGGCTGGGACACGCATGGCCTTCCAGTGGAACTTGGAGTAGAGAAAGAACTCGGTATCACCAAAGAAGATATCGGAGTTTCTATAAGCGTAAAGGACTACAACAAGAAGTGCCGCGAAGTAGTGATGCGCTATAAAGACAAGTGGGAGGAGATAACTGAAAAGATGGGTTATTGGGTAGACATGGGTGCTCCCTATGTTACCTTCGAGAATGACTACATTGAAACTCTGTGGTGGGCATTGAAGCAACTTCACGAAAAAGGGCTGTTGTATAAAAGTGTCAGCATCCAACCCTACTCTCCTGCAGCCGGAACGGGGCTCAGTAGCCATGAGCTGAACCAACCGGGTACCTACAAGGATGTGAAAGACACTACTGTAGTGGCTATGTTCCGCCTGGCGAACGGAACCGGCGTTTCAATGAGCGAGGTACACCAGAACATGGTTACCAAATTGTGTGACACGGCAACAAACGCATGGGCGCCTTATGCGGAACGCTTCAGCGGCACCAACGCAAAACCAGGTGACATCCATTTTCTGGCATGGACCACAACCCCTTGGACCCTTCCAAGTAACTGCGGTCTTACGGTTGGGCCTACGATAGATTATGTTCTTGTGCAGACTTACAATCCGTACACACATGCGCCTGCAAACGTGATACTGGCGAAAGCACTGCTGGGAAAATACTTTAAACCCGAGGGACAGGAAAGCGACTTTTCTGTTTACAGTGGCGAGTCAAAAGTACTGCCCTGGAAGATAATTGCTGAACTAAAAGGTAGTGAACTCGACGGACTGCGCTACGAACAACTTTTGCCTTTTGATGGTAACACCGCTGAGATAGCAGGTGGTGATCCATGGCGCGTGATAACAGGTGATTTCGTCACCACAGAGGATGGAACAGGTATTGTCCATACAGCGCCTGCTTTCGGTGCTGATGACTACCGTGTGGGCAAGAAAAACAACATCGGTATACTGACGATGGTGGACAAGGAAGGTAAGTTCAATGACTATACCGGTGAATTCAGCGGACGATATGTAAAAAACTACAAGAACGACCCCGACTTCAAAGACGTGGACGTTGATATTGCAGTAAAACTGAAACTTGCCGGGCAAGCCTTCAAAGTGGAGAAGTATGAACATACTTATCCGCACTGCTGGCGCACCGATAAGCCGATCATATATTATCCCCTTGACGCTTGGTTCATCAGAACAACAGCAGTGAAGGACAGGATGATAGAACTGAATAAAACCATCAACTGGAAGCCAAAAGCAACCGGTGAAGGGCGCTTTGGCAACTGGCTGGAGAACATGGTAGACTGGAACCTGAGCCGCAGCCGTTTCTGGGGAACACCCTTGCCTGTATGGGTATCGGAAGATGGCACAGAAACTAAATGTATCGGCAGCATAGCAGAACTGAAATCGGAGGTAGAAAATGCAAATTCCGTTCTGAATATCAATCAGGTAGTTTCTGATGAGACGCTTGATCTACACAAGCCATTTGTGGACCAGATCATCCTCGCGTCAGCGACCGGTAAACCTATGCGCCGCGAACCTGACCTGGTGGACGTTTGGTTTGACAGTGGTGCGATGCCATACGCGCAACTGCATTATCCGTTTGAGCAACATCCATTAAAAGATCTGAAGAAAAATTTCCCGGCCGACTTTATCGCGGAAGGTGTTGATCAGACGCGTGGCTGGTTCTATACACTGCATGCTCTGGGCGTGATGTTGTTCGATAGTGTTGCCTACAAAACAGTGGTGAGCAACGGCCTGGTGCTGGATAAGAACGGCAACAAGATGAGTAAGCGTCTGGGTAATGTAGTAGATCCTTTCCAGACAATTGAACAGAATAGTGCAGACGCAACCCGTTGGTACCTGATCACGAACGCGTCGCCATGGGACAGTCTGAAATTTGACCTGGAAGGAATAAAAGAAGTGCAGCGAAAGTACTTTGGTACACTTTACAATACTTATCAGTTCTTTGCATTGTATGCCAACGTTGACGGATTCAATTTCAGTGAGAAATATGTTCCTGTGAAAGAACGTCCTGAAATTGATCAATGGATCATCTCGTCGCTCAATAGTCTTGTCATAAAAGTTAACGGATTCCTGAATGATTATGAACCCACACAAGCAGGGCGCGCAATGGAGTACTTCCTTGACGAGCAACTGAGTAACTGGTATGTGCGTTTGTGCCGTCGCCGTTTCTGGAAAGGAGAATATGAACATGATAAGATATGCGCGTATCAGACTTTGTATGAATGTCTGGAAACGCTGTCTCTGTTGATGGCACCTATTGCTCCTTTCTTTGCTGATTGGCTGTACCGCAACCTGAACAATACTACAGGCCGACTGAAAGCGGGAAGTGTACACCTCGCGGATTTCCCTGCAGGCGATATGACACTGATAGATGAGCGCCTTGAAGAGCGTATGCAATTGGCACAGGACATCTCTTCACTAGTTCTTTCAATAAGGAAAAAGGTGAATATAAAGGTCCGTCAACCACTGAGCCGCATTCTGGTTCCGGTAAGGAACTCGGAGATGAAGCAACAGATACAGCTTATTGAAGACATTATTAAGAGTGAGGTAAATATCAAAGCGGTTGAATTCCTGACAGAAACAGAAGGATTCATCAGTAAAAAGATCAAGGCGAACTTCAAGGCGTTGGGCACCCGCATGGGCGCACGTATGAAAAGTGTAGCTGCCGCAATTGGCACAATGAGCCAGGCGGAGATCAGCCAACTGGAACAAAACAACTCCTTTGCACTACAACTTGACAACGAAACAGTTGAAATTACGACAGCAGATGTAGACATAATTGCAGAAGATATACCCGGATGGTCTGTCGCAAATAAAGATCAAATAACAGTTGCACTTGATATAACGGTGACCAACGAACTGCTGGAGGAAGGGATAGCCAGAGAACTGGTGAACCGGGTGCAGAAAGTGCGCAAAGACACGGGACTGGAGGTGACAGATAAGATAAATTTAGTTATACAGGAACGTGAAGAACTTAAAACTGCAATAATTAATTATAGTAATTATATTTGCGCGGAAATTTTGGCAGACAGGATAGATATAGCAACGGAATTAGATAATGGGACTGAAATAGAGATAAACGATGTAATACTCAAAATACTCATCTCAAAAACCATATAAGTTATGGCTATCAAGAACAAGAAGGCGGCAACGCCTGCAAATAGCTCAAAAAACAAACCGGCAGTGAAAACAGCTGCTGTTGCAGTGAAAAAAGCTGCCCCTTCTAAATCGAAGCCCATAACTAAGAAAGCACCGTCAAAACCTGTGGCGAAAAAAAGCGTGGTAAATAAACCTGCGGCGAAGAAAGTTGCTCCGGCTAAGCCAACACCTGCTAAAAAGGCGGCTATCCAACCGGCAAAGGCAAAATCGGCACCGGTAAAAAAAGCAGCATCAAAACCTGCTCCAGCTAAGCCACAACCCCAAAAACCACAGGCTAAAAAGAACGTATCTGCTCCGAAGTCCGATCCAAAGAAAAAATCAGCAACAAATCATAACCAACAGACTGTGAACAAGAAGACAAGCAAGCCTGCAGAGAAGGCAACAAAACCAACTTCCGGTAAGAAACCGGCCCCTGCTAAAAAAGCAGAGCCGGCGAAAAAAGCTGTTGCCGTTAAAAAGGCGGCTCCACCAGCTAAGAAAGCAGCACCTGTAGCTAAGAAAGCAGTTGCTGCAAAACCTGCTCCCGCTGCGAAAAGTGCGCCCAAAGCTGCGCCCGCGAAAAAAGCGGCACCCGCACCCGTAAAGGCTGCTCCGGCACCTGCAAAAAAAGCAGCACCTGCTCCGGTTGCTAAACCTGTAGCTAAGCCGGTAGCAAAACCAGTCGCCAAGAAAGCGATTCCCGCGAAGGCGCTACCTGTGAAACCGTCGGTTCCTACACCGAAGCCAACAGCTACGCCTGCAGCTCGCCCGATTGAAAAGAAGCCAACGGTGATCATTGCTCATCGTAAGCTGGAGAATAAATCGAAGGTGAAGGAGACAAATGTATCCTCTCCTTCTTATCAGGCTGAAACTTACCGTTCTATCCTTGATGAACCGGAACTGCCACAACAGAGCACAGTTTATCGCTACAGCGATGAGGAACTGGCTGAATTCAAACAGATCATTGTGACCCGTTTGGATGCAGCCCGCAAAGAACTGCACTATCTGCAGGGTCTCATTACCCGCAAAGATGAAGCTGGTACAGAAGATACAGAAAACAGATTCATGAACATGGAAGACGGCAGCGGAGCTATGGAGCGCGAACAGCTTGCACAGTTGGCCAGCCGCCAGATCCAGTTTATGAACCATCTGGAAAAAGCACTCGTACGCATCGAGAACAAAACATACGGTGTTTGCCGCGTAACCGGCAAGCTCATTGATAAGGCTCGCCTTCGTGCTGTGCCGCATGCAACGCTCAGCATTGAAGCGAAGAACATGCTGTCGTCGAAGCACAACTAATCGATCAATACTTATTTCCGAAGCCCCGCATAATCAAAATGCGGGGCTTCTTTTTATGAACCAGCGCCGTTGTTTACTTATCAAAAATGGAAACAAGATCTCATTATTTGCATAACGATATAATAGTCATAACTTAGTGACACATATATAGAGCCAAACAATGAAACGTATCTTATCGGCAGTAGCTATAATGTGTTCATTATCAGCTACTCATGCACAAACTGCTCAGGATTATGCTATTCAGCTAAGTGCCACTACACAGGTGAGCCCACCCTCAATCAATCTGAAATGGCGAAAGATCCCATACGGCACGCCGGTTTATAACGTTTTCAAAAAGGCAAAATCAGCGACCACATGGGGCACTGCTGTGTCCACGATCACAACAGGAGACACCAGCTATACGGATAACACAGTGATCGTCGATTCGGCATATGAATACATGGTAGCCGCATCAAGCACAACCCTTGCTGCGACACCTACAGGTTACATTTTTGCCGGCATAAAGGCTCCATCCATACATGTACGTGGGGCACTCATCATGCTGGTGGACAGCACCTTCACCGATTCCTGCTCTACCGAACTGGCGCGCCTTGCCAAAGACATAAACGGTGACGGGTGGCAGGTGATACGCCACGACCTTTCAAGATCACTAAAAGACACAGCGATCAAAACCATAATCAGAAACGACTATACCAACATCCCGAATGTAAAGGCAGTGCTTATTGTCGGGCACCTTGCAGTACCCTACAGCGGCGAGCTAAACCCCGATGCCCACCCCGACCATCTGGGAGCATGGCCGGCCGATATTTATTATGGTTCCATTACAGGAACATGGACCGATGTGTCTGTCAACAACAGCACGGCATCGGCCCCGGCCAACCGAAACATACCGGGCGATGGCAAATGGGACCAATCGTCATTGGGTTCGTATGCGCAACTACAGGTGAGCCGCATAGACTTCAACAATATGCCTGCTTTTTCTGCAACAGAGGTTCAAATGATGCGCCGTTACCTCAACAAAGACCATAGCTACAAAATGGACTCTCTGGCAGTACGTAAGAAAGCGTTGGTCAGCGACAATTTTGGTGCATTTAGCGGAGAGGCTTTTGCAGCCAACGCATGGCGCAACTTCACACCAATGGTGAGCAGGGATAGCATTTTCAACAAGCCATTTATATCGACACTTTCCGACACTTCCTACCAATGGGCTTACGGATGCGGTGGCGGATCTTACACCAGCGCAGGCGGCATAGGCAACACAGGAAATTTTGCCAGCGCGGGTGCTGTGCATAACATCTTCACATTGATGTTTGGTAGCTACTTCGGCGACTGGAATACCACAGACAACTTTCTCCGTGCACCATTATGTGCCGATACACCTGCACTTACAGCTTGCTGGGCGGGTCGCCCCAACTGGTTTCTACATCACATGGCATTGGGCGAACATATCGGCTATGGTGCACTACTCACGAACAATAACGGAGGATCGCTATACTATCCTGCCAACTATGCAGCAGCCGGTGTACACATAGCACTACTTGGCGACCTGACGCTGCGCACAGATTACATCAAACAAGCATCCAACCTGAACGCGACACCTGTGGTCGGCCATGGTGCCAACCTGACGTGGACTGCATCGCCGGACGCGGCAGTGATAGGATATTACCTCTACCGCGCCGATAGCGCATTCGGATACTGGGCGAAGATATCACCTATGGTAACCGGCACTTCATGGAGCGACACGGTAGGCACCAACGGATTGAAGTATTATATGGTGCGCCCTGTGAAACTGCAGCCAACTCCATCAGGCTCCTACTACAATCTGGGTATCGGAATCACGGACACTGCTACGGTAACCTTCCCTGCGATCCCTACTTTGGTGCATAACGTAACTTCATCAGTAAAGGCCGAAGTATTCCCCAACCCGGTAAGAAACGAGTTGAATCTTGTGGTGGATATTGCACGGGAGGAAACAGCTGATATTTACATAGTATCCATAAACGGATCAGTACTCTACCCTGCCACCAAACACCTGAGCGCAGGAGAAAATGTATTCCAGCTGGATGTGAGCAGGCTGCCTGCGGGAATGTACACCGTTTGCATCCGCACACAGACCGGCATTACCACGCAGAAATGGGTGAAATATGAATAATCTCCCGTACAAGTTGAATAATAAGACATAAATCACAGAGCGAGAGACTTATACCGTCTTTCGCTCTTTTTCTTTTGCGTGTTGGCTGTTTAAACGTTACCTTTGCACAATTTGTTTTTTCAAAATGACTACTACACACGCACATACTCCGGCCTGGCTGCTTTTGCAGGATGGCACCCGCTTTGCAGGTAAGGCTTTCGGCGCCAAAGGAACAGCCGGTGGCGAGATCTGTTTTAACACCGGCATGACCGGTTATCAGGAGGTGTTCACCGACCCCTCGTATACCGGCCAGGTCCTCATCATGAACAACGCATACATAGGCAACTATGGTGTGAAAAATGACGATGTGGAAAGCTCATCTGTAAAGATCAGTGGCCTTATCTGTAAAAACATCGCCAATCGTTACTCGCGTATGGTTGCCGATGACAGTCTTGAGAATTACCTGACCGAGAACAACATTGTTGCTATTTATGATGTCGATACCCGCGCACTTGTACAACACGTGCGCAGTATGGGCGCAATGAACTGTGTCATATCTACCGAACACGAAAGTCAGGAAGCGCTCGAAGCTGCTCTGGCGAACGTACCAGACATGGCCGGTCTTGAATTGTCATCTCAAATATCTACTAAGGAAGCCTACAATGTCGGCGACCCTAATTCACCATACAGGGTAGCAGTACTTGACTTCGGGGTGAAGATCAATATCCTGCAAAACCTTGCGGTGCGAGGTATGTACCTGAAAGTGTTCCCCGCAAAAACCTCGATCGAAGAACTGAACGCATTTCAGCCTCATGGCTACTTCATATCCAACGGCCCAGGCGACCCGGCATCAATGGATTATGCTGTAAAAACGGTGAAAGATATCCTTGACACCAACAAACCCGTTTTCGGCATTTGCTTGGGTCATCAGTTGCTGGCATTGGCAAATGGTATCCGCACCTTCAAGATGCACCATGGGCACCGCGGCCTGAACCATCCGGTTAAGAATTTGCAGACCAACCTGTCTGAAATAACGACACAGAACCACGGTTTTGGCGTGGACCCCGAAGCGGTTAAGAATTGCGCTAACGTAACAGTGACGCACGTGAACCTTAACGACGGATCGATCGAGGGTATCAAAATGAACGACAGGCCCGCATTCTCGGTACAGTACCACCCTGAAGCAACGCCCGGCCCGCACGACTCTCGCTACCTCTTCGATGACTTCCTGAAACTCATCAAGGCAAACAACTAATGAACTTATACAATCAAATTATCTCTTTAGAATAGCGAAAGGCGCCTCAACGGGCGCCTTTCGCTATTTAATAATCTCAGACCCTAACGATCATTACTGTATCAGAACCGGGAAGGTAGCTTCCACGTCTGTCTCACCGCCTGCACCTGTGGTGGTGGTAGCGGTCTTGTCAGTTGGCGCATGTATCAGGTTCACTTGCAACTTACCACTACCCGCAGCCCCGCTAACCATTGTAATAGTCTGATTGAATGGCAGGTTCTTACTATCCTTACTACCATTTGAAAAAGTCAATGAACCCGCACCGGACGAAGGAGTAGAAATGTACAACAGCAAATGTTCATCTTTCTCTGAGATCACCTCATCGGTAACATTTTCAACAGGGTTTGCTTTTTCGTTCAGTATCTCAGCGGTCATTGAATAAGTCTGTCCTGCAGGCAACTTTATGGTGTCGATCTGAACCGTTCCTGAAGTTGTACCGCCAAAGCCGTTCTCTACTTTATATGTAAACGTCCTGACAACGCCTCCGCTTCCGGTCACGTTCAGTTTCAAAGTGGTGATCAACTCCTGCTCATCGGGTTTAGGATCCTCTTTCTTCTTACATGATGTCATTGTCATGCTCAGTGCTACAATTGAAAATACCGATACTAATGCTATTTTTTTCATTGTTTTTTTTGTGTTTTAAAGTTGATTAATTGGAATACCAACGCGCAATATCACATTGGTTCCCGGTTGATCTATGAAGTAGCGGAACACATCAAGATAGTCGCGGTACTTCACGTTAAATAAATTGGTTAATGTTGCACTTACCCGGAAAGTCTGTTTTCCGGTTTTAATAACGCATCCTGTAGCTGCACCTGCTATAAAATAGTCGGCAGGAGGACGCGGATAATCTATCTGATCAAAATTTGCAGGTATACGCGTCTGGCGCAAAACGTAGCGCGCATTTGCTTCAACATAAAGATCTTTCACTGTTGGACTTAACGACACCGTATATCGAACTTCACCACTAAACCTATCGGCAGGCATAAGTATCAACCAGTCGTTCTTAGACCGGTCAAGTGCTCTTAATAATGAAGCCTTCAATGTCGTTGACAATCGCTCAGTAACGTTTGCGGTTGCGGCAAAGTCGGCACCATTCAGCCATGCATTGGTCTGCGTATAGTTGAAGGTTTTAAAGTAGCCCCTTATCGTCAGTAGGTTGGCACCGGGTTGCAGGTAGATAAAATCATTAATGAGCTGACTGTACACCGACACGTCGAGCAGCACACTCTTCCCGGCGGCATACTTTGCCTCGCCGTTCAGACTATATGCCCTCTCAGGGCTCAGAAATTTGTTACCTATCTCCACGCGTGCCGCACCATGATGCAGACCGGCACTAAAGAGCTCACTTGCCTGCGGTGCGCGCCATGCATTGCCAAGAATAAACTGCCAATCGAACCTGTCAGACTGTTGCTTGTGGAAACCTATTGTACCGGAAGCATTACTATAATTGAACGAATAGTAAACCAGATGTTGGTCATTCCCTTCGGGGTTTTTGACGCCATACCACTTCATGTCATAGCGAAGGCCTGCTTCTAAATCCCACTTATCGCGTTTGTATCGCTCTATAAGATAACTACCGGCTCCGGCAGCATCATATAGCGGAATAAATAGCCTGTCACCATCTCTGAAATAGTTGGTCTGGTAAGACCCATCTATACCCAACTGCCCCTCAAGTCCCAGCAAAGGCTTATGATCGAGATGCGCATTCAGCGTATGCGTGTTTAATGTAAGGTTCAATTGCGCTTTTCCGTTCTCCTTTCGCAACACGTCGTACTCCTGGCGGAAGTTGTGCTGGAAACCATAATCTACGTGCCACATCCCCATCCGCGTGTCGGCGTAGGCGCTTGCCTTTGCCAGATCGTGCGTGACATGCTGGCGTGGTCGCTCCAGTGAATAGGTAAATCCGGATTCCACCAATGGCACAGGGCTATTGATAGCATTCTCCAGATCGGCCTGGTTACCGGTATGGCTGCCACGATACACACCAAGATCGGTGCTGAAATGGCTGTAATAAACCTCTCCGCCATAGTGTAGTTTCCTGTAAGCGACTGTAGATGAAAGATCAGCCTCAGTAACACCCGTATTGGCTACCCAGTAACCGGGTATGCGATAGTTGCCCCCCTTCTTGTATGACCCCTGCACTCTGAATGCGAGGGCAGGAATAGACTTGAAATTGTGTTGCACCATACCCGACAGTACCCCCTTGCGGTTATTGGAAAAAGCAGATAGATCAACGCTACCATCCCACCCCGGCTTGTTGCGAAGTGACGACGGTTCAACCAGCACCACCCCGCCAATAGCATCCGTACCATATCGTACACCCGCCGCTCCTTTCACCACTGTGATCTTTCCGGCTATGGAAGGATCTATGTTGGGCGCGTGTTCGCCACCCCATTGCTGGTCTTCCTGCTTGATGCCGTTGTTCACCATCACAATTCGGTTACTGTGCATGCCGTGAATGACAGGCTTGGCTATCGTAGCCCCATTGCTAAGAACACTCACGCCGTTTACAGCCTGCAGCATATCGGCAAGCCCCTTGCCACTGGCGGCCTTTAAAGCAGCCTCATCCATCTGCTCGCGCACCTGACGGATGGTGTGGCGGCGCTCGTCCTTGATAGAAACCTCAGACAGCTCATGTTCTGCCAGACTTACCTTAATGCGATAAGTTTTGTCAGCATTCACTCTGATGGTATCTGCTTGCGGCGCGTAACCGGCTGCTACTACCCTCACCACATACACACCGGCACACAGCCTTCCCAACTGCACTGTACCCAACGCATCGGTTTCAAGTGAAGTGTCAATTGGATCAATATGCACCAGTGCCGGATATACCGGTTCGAAATTGTGCGTTTCTACCACCGACAGTTTTATGGATATGGAACATGGTTGCGCACCAGCATTCCAAAACCAAAAACATGCCAGCACGCACAGCATGCTACGCATTACAATAATAATTCAGTGAAAAATGTGTTTCCTTCGGGCCTGTCATGCCCGATATGATCAGATAGAAACACAGGCAGGTGGACCTCTCAACAGGCGCACACCCGATAAAGGTGGGCAATAGGACTCGTAAAAAGACGAATAGTGCTCGTGATGAACAGTATGCTCGTAAAAAGCAAAAACAGTGGTCTCAGACGGCAAAAAGGGCGCAAACTCAAAGCTCAGGAACGAGCAGTGATTGTGTGCCTTGGTGATAACCATCTCACCCTTCTTATAAACGGGGTGCACATCATCCTCATGATCGAAGAACGCCTCATGGATGTACTCCTTCGGCATGATACCCGCAACGAATACCATGAAGAGAAAAACACCAATAAACCTTAAGAATCTGCTCTTCAATTGAAAATGCTATGGCACAAAGTTAAGGCACAAATAAATCATTTAACACAACCGCCATACTCCTTCAGGTATATTTACAAAAAAATGCCGGGCAGGTGCCCGGCATTTCTGATATCCTTCATCGGAGCTATTTAGTCCAACGCTGTTGCGTCTTCAATCAGAACGCTTACATTGTTGTTCAGCACTTCCACAAAACCTGCGGTTATCTCGTAAGTTTCTGTGTTGCCCTGGTTTTTGTCTTTGATCACTTTCATTTTGCCCTTGCCCAATGAAGATATCATGGGTGCGTGCTTTTCAAGTATCTCAAACGAACCATGAGTGCCGGGAAGTTGTATCCCGTATACTTTGCCGCTGAAAACCTTATGCTCAGGTGTTAATATTTCTAAGTTCATTTTTCTGTGCTGATTTGTAATAATACTAATGCGTCTGAATCCAGGTGCTATGAGTTTGCTCTACGCTATCTTCACATCACCTCATCTACACATTAATTAGTTTTTCGCCTGCTCCATCAGCTTCTTACCTTTCGCGATAGCATCGTCAATGCTACCAACCAGGTTGAACGCCGCTTCCGGATACTCATCCACTTCACCGTCCATGATCATATTGAAACCACGGATAGTTTCTTCGATTGGTACGAGTACTCCTTTCAGACCTGTGAACGCTTCCGCAACGTGGAATGGCTGCGACAGGAAACGCTGCACTTTACGTGCACGTGCCACCGTCATTTTGTCCTCCTCGCTCAGTTCATCCATACCAAGGATAGCGATGATATCCTGCAGTTCCTTGTAACGCTGAAGGATCAGCTTCACACGGTTAGCGCAATTGTAGTGCGCATCTCCAACGATAGCCGGAGAAAGGATACGAGAAGTAGACTCAAGCGGGTTAACCGCCGGATAGATACCAAGGTCAGCGATCTTACGATCCAGTACGGTTGTCGCATCAAGGTGAGCGAAGGTAGTTGCCGGAGCCGGATCGGTAAGGTCATCCGCAGGTACGTAAACCGCCTGTACGGAAGTGATCGAACCATTTTTGGTTGAGGTGATACGTTCCTGCATCAGACCCATTTCTGTAGCCAGTGTAGGCTGGTAACCCACCGCTGATGGCATACGACCCAGAAGGGCCGACACCTCAGAACCTGCCTGAGTGAAACGGAAGATATTATCAACGAAGAACAGGATGTCCTTGCCCTTACCGGTACCATCACCATCACGGAAGTATTCAGCGATAGTAAGACCAGACAACGCCACACGCGCACGTGCTCCCGGCGGCTCGTTCATCTGTCCGAATACGAATGTTGCTTTACTGTCTTTCAGACCATTCAGATCCACAGCGCTCAGATCCCATCCGCCGGCTTCCATGCTATGGATGAATTTCTCACCATATTTCACGATACCTGCTTCGATCATCTCACGCATCAGGTCATTACCTTCACGTGTACGCTCACCCACACCTGCAAACACCGAAAGACCGGCATATGCTTTCGCGATGTTGTTGATGAGCTCCTGGATCAATACCGTTTTACCCACACCTGCACCACCGAACAGACCGATCTTACCACCTTTTGCATATGGCTCGATAAGGTCGATAACTTTGATACCTGTGAAAAGAACTTCAGAAGCCGTACTCAGGTTCTCAAACTTAGGTGGTTTAGCGTGTATCGGGCGCCCGTTTGTCTTGTCAGGAGCAGGAAGACCGTCGATAGCGTCACCTGTTACGTTGAAAAGACGACCGTTGATCTGCTCGCCGATAGGCATTGCGATCGCTTTACCGGTATCAACCACTTCAGTACCGCGCACCAGGCCCTCAGTACCGTCCATCGCTACCGCGCGAACACTGTCTTCACCAAGGTGCTGCTGTACTTCCAGTACCAGTTTATCACCGTTTTCACGAGTCAGCTCAAGCGCGTTAAATATTTCAGGAAGCTTGTTGTCGCCACCAAAATAAACGTCCACCACCGGCCCGATTATCTGTTTGATCTTACCAACGTTTGGCATATGTATGAGTTATTATATTAATTAGGTCTGTGAAATTTTGCGCAAAGGTAAGAGTAAGTATTTAAAAAGTCAAAAGTATTCGGGCTTTTTACAACCACCCATCTAAAGGTTATCAACATCTCACCCCCAACAAATTAAAGTTCACCACATTCAAACGCACCCGGTAAATCCCGCCAATTTCCCCATCCTGCAAGCAGGGGTATTAATTCCGCTGCCACAATAACGCCTGCTGCAAAGGCGAGGTGTATATAATATGGTATCCATCGGCCACTTCGTTCATCAGTTCGGCCACATCGCGGTCTTTTAACATGGTAGAATCGAAACACAGGGTTAGGACATAATCGATGACAACTCCGTTTTTTACGCGGTATTCATTTATGGCCGCACTTGGTGGCACCCCTTCTATGCCCCGCTTACGGCTAAGGTGCTTGTGCGGATTAACCCCGTCGTGCCACTTCAACGGAAAATAATTGGTATTGGCTTCATAATTATCCAGCACTATCACCGGCTTTGCCATTGCCAGATACTGACCTTCATGAGCAAACGTGTTATTCTTGTCTGTGATCATTTCTGAGATCATATTCAGCACATTATTGTCTGTTCCGCGAATATTTAATACAAAAGTCTCTCCCCCCCTGGCCATTCCCGCGGATTGCAGCACCAGATATACTGCTTCAGGAATGGTCATAAAGTATCTCTTCATATCCGGGTGTGTGATCGTAATCGGTCCACCTTTCACTATCTGCCGTTTGAATAATGGAACGACACTACCTCTACTACCTAAGACATTTCCAAATCGCACCACACAGAAAG
The DNA here is from genome assembly GCA_014879545.1 of Chitinophagaceae bacterium. Classification (GTDB taxonomy): domain Bacteria; phylum Bacteroidota; class Bacteroidia; order Chitinophagales; family Chitinophagaceae; genus Nemorincola. The sequence continues at coordinate 16,564 of JACSRV010000193.1, forward strand.
ATCTTTTACTTTTTTGAGCGGCCCGTAAAACGATCATTTCTGCAATTCTTTTTGATGCCCCCATGACATTTTTAGGTCTGATCGCTTTGTCTGTTGAAATCATAACAAATTTTGATACTTCAGCTTCCAGGCAAACTTCAACCA
>JACSRV010000040.1 GCA_014879545.1 Chitinophagaceae bacterium
CCTCGATTAGATGCGCATCATCAGCGATATGTTGCGTCGTCGATTTGGAAAGTGAACGCCTGTTCGGTTATGAAAAAATGCTTGTTCGTCATAGCGATATTGATAGTATCGCAACTGAAATCATTTGCACAATCGTTATTTGATGGGCCTGATACTGTTTGTGTCAATCAACCAGTAAAGCTCTCCAGCAACGTATTCGATGCAAAATCCTATTACTGGGGGTTCTGCTCAGGTTTCCTGTTCAATGCCCCTACCGGCACCAACATGGGCAGCGGGTTCAAATTGAACGGCCCCACAGGCATCGAAATTGCCAACGATAGCGGCCTTTTCTACGGCTTTGTTATTAACACACAGACAAACGAACTGCTCCGCCTCAACTACGGTGCCAGCCTCAACAACGTTCCTACGGTTACCAATTTCGGCAACCTTACAGACGGTCTTCCTGAAAATCCAACTACGCTCTACCTCCTGCACGATACGTTCTCGCACAAATGGTTCCTTTACGTAGCAGGTGGTTTCGAAAAAGCAACTTCTGAGCTCGGCCGCGTAGACTTCGGCGCTCGCCTCGGCAACCCTAAACCTAACGTAGCCAACTTCGGCAACCCTGGCAATCTGCTCGATCAGCCTCGTGGCCTTTTCGTCACTCAGGATGCCGACCGCCGTTGGATCGGGTATGCCGTTAACTACAATTCCAGCGAACTTATCCAATTCGACTTCGCTTACAACCCATCTACTACGCCACTTGCTAAAACGCTCGGAAACGTTGACGGGGTCCTCAATTTCCCTTCAGACCTTTCTGCCATTTACGACGATAACAAATGGTATTTCTTTGTTACCAACTATGGCAACAACACACTGGCACGCATAGACATGGGCGCTACACTCGACCCCGTTGCTCCTGCGTTTGCAGCAGGCACCAGCCTCGGCGACTTCCTTTTCCGTATCCTGCGTCCGTCTTCGCTTACAACAGTTCGCGATTGTAACTACCTACATATCTACATCACCGACAGCACCACAGGCCAGTTAGTTGAAGTACGCGCACCAAAAGCATTGGGCCCATACACCGGCATCAGCTATAGCGTTGTGGGTGGCATGAACTTCCCTTCAGCTATTTCGGGCATCCTCCGCGATCGCGACACGGTTTATGGCTTCATCACCAACGCGCTCGACACTACAATAACAAAGATCTCTTTCAACAATTGTACTAACTCTTCTATCCCGTCTTTCACAGAGCTCGACCCGCCTGCATACAGCTACAACGCTCCCGGCGTGTACAATGTATTCTTCACGGTCGATGAAGGTCTGCCTACACAGCGCACCGATTGTAAAGACATCACTGTTCTCGCTCCGCCTACACTTTACCGCCCCAACGATACTACCATTTGCGAAGGCGATACACTCAGGCTTTACGCTGTATCTACCCTCGCCGATTCTATCAGGTGGGCTGCCGGACACAATATCGATACTACAAACGTTTATTTTGACTCAGTTCGTGTTTATCCCGACCACTCAGTTACCTACAACTATACACTCTACTATCCTTTCGGTTGTATAGTAGATACTGCCATTACAGTAAAAGTTGTAAAGGTAAATGCTGATGCAGGTCCGGACCGCTACATCCGCGATGGTGCAATTTCGACTATCGGCGGACCAAACACATCTATCGGCTCTTACACCTACCACTGGGAACCATTCCAGTTCATCAACGACACAACGGTGATGTTCCCGAATGTCAACCCGCCTTATGACTTCTCCTACAACCTCACGGTCGTCTATCAGGGCGAAGGGTTTACCTGCCTTGCACGAGATACAGTGACTGTCAGGGTAGATTGCGGAGCCGGCTTTAATCTTCCAAATGCGTTTGTACCTACAAGTGGCAGGGCAGGCACCAACAAATTCGGTATCCTCAACAATTCGATAGCTAAACTGAACTACTTCCGCATTTTCAACCGCTATGGTCAACTCGTGTTCCAGACCACTACTCCTACACAGGCATGGGACGGAACGTTCAATGGTGATCTCGCAGAAGAAGGTGTCTATGTTTGGGTTGCTGATGGATTCTGCTCAGATGGCAAGCCCATCAAAAAACAGGGCAACGTAACATTGTTCCGATAGTATCGATTTTGTGTAACCAAATCTTTCTGTTGTGGCTGCATTCATGTTTCAGCTGGAACTACCCGAGATGAACGACAGCATCATTGCTGCCATTCCGGCTCATCGTTTACACATCAATTCGCTTTTTACACAAGGGCGTATCCTCTCTTACAGCGTGGCGATGAGTCGCGCCACTATCTGGTGCGTCATCAATGCCGAAGACGAACAGGAAGCAAACGAATTGGTTACAGCCTTCCCGCTTTACCACCTGTGCACCGACGTAGTTTGCAGGCCGCTGCTTTTTCACAATACCCTCCCCGCACCCGCGCCGGGGATTTCCCTCAATTAGCTCTCATATAGCAAATTGAATTATCCTATTTTATCATAGCCAAACACAATGACCTGCGTCATTTATATCTGTATTTATTGAGCGATATTTGCACCTCAAAACCAACAATAAAACATAGAAGATCATGGCAAACAATTTTGTTACAGTAGGAATGGCTTTTCCTCAGTTCGAAAAGAAATCTGTAGTATCCCTGGAGAAAGGAAAAGAATTCAAAGAGATCAGCAACAAGGACATCGAAGGCAAATGGGCGGTTATGTTCTGGTGGCCTAAAGACTTCACTTTCGTATGCCCTACAGAGATCGCTGAATTCAACAAAAACTACACAAACTTCACAGACCGTGATACAGTGCTTCTCGGCGCTTCTACCGACAACGAATACGTGCACCATGCATGGCGCGTTGCGCACAACGACCTGCGCGACCTCCGTTTCCCGATGATCGCAGACACTTCGAAAAGCCTTGCCGAAGAGTTGGGTATCCTCTCTGCCGATGAGAAAGTTGCATACCGTGCCACATACATCATCGATCCGGAAGGAATCGTTCGTTGGGTGAATGTGAACGATCTCAGCGTTGGCCGTAACGTAGCAGAAGTGCTTCGTGTACTCGACGCCCTGCAGACAGATGAGTTGTGCCCTTGCAACTGGACCAAAGGTGCTGAAACACTCACTCCTGCTGTAGGATAATATTATATGCAATCATAAACGTCCCGCAGCAACCTTTGATGCGGGACGTTTTTATTACCAACTATTCAATCTGCTATTATGGCTATAGAAAATGAAACCGTGCAAAGTATGTTCGCCGACTTCGGTATAGATCCGCAACACGTGAGCAAAAGCCTCACAAGTCTGGCTGCAGTGAATCACAAATACCTCCGCGACCTCAAACTCAATGTGGCGGCCATGCTGGGTAGTGCCAACCTCACACGTAAAGAAGCATACCTCATCGCACTCTCGGTTGCAGTGAACGAAAAGAATGATGCACTCATCTCCGCGTTCGAAGCACAGGCTACCAAAGAAGGAGCAACGCCCGATGAGATCGCCGAAACACACGGCTGCACCTCTGTAATGAACCTCAACAACGTCCTGTATCGTTTCCGCCATTACATGCACGGAAACGAGTATTATGCAAAGACCCCGGCAGGCGTACGCATGAGTATCATGATGACTCCGGCGATGGGCAAACAGTTGTTCGAACTGATAAGCCTCGTAGTGTCTGCAGTGAATGGCTGCGAACAATGTGTCAATTCACACGAGCATTCAGTGAAGGAACAGGGAGCATCCGAAGCGCGCATCTACGATGCCATACGCCTCGCTGCCGTAATAAAAAGCCTGTGCGCTGTTATCTGATAAGTCAACTTCCTTAGATACAAACGGCCCCGAACATCATAGTATTCGGGGCCGTTTCATTTTGAGATCAATTCTCCTACCTCACCGCTGGCAGCGTTATAGTGAACAGGCTTCCCTTCCCGGGGGCACTCTCCACCTTTATCTTACCATCATGCGCATCCACTATTGCCTTTACATAACTCAGACCCAATCCGAATCCCTTCACGTTGTGAATATTACCTGTATGCGCACGATAAAATTTCTCAAATATCCTTTGCTGGGTTTCTTTGTCCATCCCTATCCCGTTGTCGCGGATCTTGATGGTAAACATGCCGTTGCCATGTTTCAGTGTGTCCACAACTATCTTCGGCGCTTCGGTCGAATACTTCATCGCATTATCCAGCAGGTTAAAGATGATGTTAGAAAAATGCACTTCATCAGCTTCAATAACCGGATCCGTTGCGGCCAGGTGCAACTCTATCGCTCCATGTTTCTCCTGCACCTGTAACGCAAGGTTGTGGGCCACCTTACTGATGATCTGGTGCGCGTCAAGTTTCTGCAGGGTCAGTTTTATCTCCTCCTTCTCCAGTCTCGCTGCCTGAAGGATCTTCTCAACCTGCTTATTCATGCGCTTATTCTCCTCCTTGATCATGCTACTGTATATCTTGATCTTGTCGGTGTCATGTATCACTTTCTCGTTCGTCAATGCGTCGATAGCAAGAGAAATAGTTGCAAGCGGGGTCTTCAACTCATGGGTCATATTGTTGATGAAGTCTGACTTGATCTCAGAGACTTTCTTCTGATTGATAAGTGTCCTTACCGTCAACGCAAACGCCAGTACAATGATGGTGGTGAAAATAATTGAAGCCACAACCATCCAACCCATCTCCCTTATGATCAGATTCTTATCTTCCCTTATCGAGATGTAGAGCGTTTCTCTTGCCCGATACGAGTCCTCAGGGGTCAGCTCTATACGGTAGGCGGTCTCTTGTTCCGTAGGATGAAAACCGGGCGACTGTAAAATGATGTTCTTGTATATATTAGTGACACAGAACTCGAATTTCTGCTTCACATTGTTTTCCTTCAGTCGTTTGGCTATAATGTCAGATATCTCTTCGGCGGTGAATTTACCTTCCACCATAAAGAACCGGCTCAGTATGTACCTTTTCGATTCTTCCGTCGGAACATATTCGGAGGTCTTGTACACAAACTTACTGTGTATCCCTTCCTTGGTTTCATTCAATGTCAACTCCACCGATCGCTGAAACTCCTCGTGCTTCAGCTTTATCGCGTTCTGAATCCACGACATCTGGATGAACAGGATACCCACCACCGACAGAGTGATCAATATTACTATCCAGGGGTAGATCTTCTTCATGTCGTAGTAAAAATAATAATGCGAATGCTATATAAACGTTAAGACTACAAAGGTAAAGGTTACAGGTTGACGGGAATTGGTGCGCTCTTTGATATTGGTCATTTTTCTACCCCTCACAATTCGTAACTTTATTATACAAAAATAGTCTCTTATGTCATATATCATAGCCGCCACCGACTTCACCGATACTTCACTTAACGCTGTGACATATGCAGCCAACATGGCCGTCGCAACAGGTTACCCGCTCGTGTTGATCAATGCGTTCTCATTGCCGGTCATGGTGGGCGATGTACCCCTGCCCGCCACACTCATCGAAGACACCCGTGTGGATATGGATAAACAGATGACCGGACTCGTCCAATCACTGGCAGCTGCATACAACGGGCTTAATGTTTCAGGTGAGGTACGCTATGGCACCGTGATCGACGTTATAGAAAGATATACCGAAGAGAACCGCCCACCCTTCATCACCATTATGGGCAATACCAACACGCGCGAAAATTCAGTTTGGATACTAAGCACACTCAGCGACGCTTCAGGCAACATGAAACAGCCGGTGCTCGCCGTTCCGCCCGAAGCGAAATTTAAAACAGGCCCCGTCATGTGTCTGGCAATAGACCTGAACATGAACAACATTGCCGGTCCGTTACGCCAAATTGCTGATGTTGCCACTGCCCTGCGGGCACAACTGCACGTTGTCAATGTAGGCAACAACGACGCCGATGGCAACCGACTGCTATCCGATAGTATTGAATTGGCTTTATTGCCTGCACGCCCGGCCTATCACTTTATACCCGGCGAGGAAGTGGAAGAAAACATCCAGAACTTCTGCGAACAAAACCATGTTAAGCTACTTGCGGTCATTCATGGTAGTCACTCCTTTTTCGAAAGCCTGGTACATCGCAGCCATACCAAACACATGGCAAAGACCATGAACATACCACTACTTGTGGTTCAGGAGACCGCTAACTAATACTATTTACCCACGCTCAGCATATTCATCAGCAGCCTGATGGCTCCCTTGTTACCCGCAGGCAATTGTCGGGAGAACGACAGGCTGGTATATATGTAATGCCCAGACCCGGTCTTTGCATACAGCACACTGCTCTCCAAAGGTTGCTCTCCCGCATCGTTCATTGAAAAGATAGTGGTGTAGTTTTTATCCCAATTCACCGGGAAGTAAAGCCCGCGCTCCTGAACCCACTCCGCCATATCAGCCTGAGTAAGCTCATTGGGGTAATGAAGTAATCGGTGGTCAGGCGCTGTAAATGTCACCGCGGCATCTTCCTCGGTTACCCGCTTGGCCGACAAACTGAATGGATACGGCCCCAGCTTGGTAGTCGCCATATCCTGTAGTGTGTTATACTGCATCACCAGCGTCCCGCCCTCGGCCGAATATTGCAGCAACACCGGCATCCACTGCGCCATTTTCTTCTCGGCATTCACCGCCCTTATGCCCGTAATAATCGCATCATACTTCTTAAGCCCTGCTGCTGACACAAGGTCACTTTCTTTCAACACATCCACCTCTAGACCAGCCTCACGCAGCACGTCCGGTATCAGATCTCCGGCTCCCTGCACATAGCCTATACGCTTAGCTGTGCACTTCCAGTTAGGCACCAGCACCCTTGCTATACTACGTGTAAAATATTGCAGTGCAGGCAAGTGGTCATATTGTATCACGTGTTGCTCCTGCACCTCTGGCACTGCAGTTTGCGGCACTATCATAAAGTCCTTCAATTCGGTTGTAGTAGGCTTGAAAACGATCGGAATGACGGTATCAACTCCCTTCCGGAACATTGGAACATAAATGTCTTTCACCGGCTCCCGGGTCAGGCTCGATACCACACGCACACTCATGTTAGGCAGGTCCTTATTGGCCTTCAACCGAAGATCTGCATGTACCGTTCCGTCTACGTCAGCGAATAACAGTTTATTGGTGAACGACGCTACCATATCAGGCACTATTCGCAGCTGCTCCACGACATCTCCCTTCACCGGGTCCAGCTTCTTGAATGATAATGGCACACGTACCTGAAAGGACTGTCCGCCAACATTCAACGTTACGGTTGCCTGTAGTCGGTTCACCGACTCCGGCAGACCGGCAGTAGTGTCCGCAGGCATGTAATAGGTAGCGTTACCACTTGCAAACTGCAGCCAATAAGGTTGGGTCAAAGGTACTCCTGCAGGTATTGTCACCTTTTGCTCAAAGGTCAGCAACGTATCCCTGCTCATTACAACATTCATCGCTGTATCTCCGCTTCCTGCCCAGCTTATCCCTTCCAGCTTCACGCCCGGCGCCCTTGCTATCACACGCAGGGTGAAGGGTAATACCTCTCCTCGCGGAGCCTCAGCCTGCTTGCTATACAGCTCGGCCATCACACCCGCGCAGTGCAGTATCACTTCATCAATTTCTTTCAGCTTCTGTCCGCGCCAGTACACATCTTTCACTTCAGCTATTTTCTTCCTCACAGCTATCAGACCGGGTATACTCGCTTCGGGCTGTTTGAAGTCGAACTTGCTAAGGACCGCATCCAGCTCCTTACCTATATCCGCACGGCCAACCCTGTTCCATGTAATATCGATTCCGTCAAAGATCGACTTGCTGAATGGTTCTCCTGCCACCAGTTTGAAATACTCGGTCTGCAGGCCCGGTGTACTTGGAGTACCCGCACCCTGACTTTTGTGAACACTCCTGCTTTGCCCTGCCAACTCACCTACACCCATACCCAGCGACGGCACATACTGCCCCACCTGCATCTTAAACTGATCTTCAGAGGTAGTGTTCCTGCTTCCAAACCTGAACGTGTTGAACAAAAGACGCTTGGGTTGCCATCCTTCATAATAACGCAGTTGTTCAGTGTACTGCCTTGCGTCACCACTCATCTTAAATGCCATTTCCGCGATGATTGCTGACGCTGCATGCTGCCCGTGTCCGGCATTCGTGTCCGGCGGAAAACGACATATAACTACATCAGGTCTGAAACGACGCATCACCCATATAGCATCATCAGCCAGCACTTCCTTCGGCCAATGTTTGAATGTCTCTTCATAGGTCTTAGAAAACCCGAAATCAACGGCCCGGGTAAAGTATTGCTCCGCCCCATCCAGTTTACGGGCTTCAATCAACTCATGGGTCCTTATCAGCCCCAATGCCTCACCCTGCTCCGTACCCAACAGATTCTGCCCCCCATCGCCCCTCGTCAGCGACAGATACCCTGTTCTGATGTGCTGGTCATTCACCAGATAGGCCAGTAAACGGGTATTCTCATCATCGGGATGGGCGGCTACATACAGCACATTCACCAGATTCCTCAACCTGGCTATCTCGTGGTAGATAGTGCCCGATGATGCCGGTCTCACCTGCTGTGCGTCAGAAGAGACAGCAATTGCAACAAATACACACAACAAAAACAACCTTCGAACCATATGAAAGCAGGGTATTTTAGAGGCATCAAATGTACACACGATTATCGTTACAGTTTGTATCTTGCAGCCTCATGCAGGCCCAATCAATGAAAACCACTGTTATTATTGCGTTACCTGTGCCTGCAACCTACCCCTTGTTTGGCGATTCACTTACTAACTTTTACTTTTAGAGGAACATTTACATCGAATGTGCGGAATAGCAGGGTTTATAGGCCGTAGTAAAGAGCATGGCCTTGATTATTGCAGGAATGCCGGGGTGCTTATCATGCACCGGGGCCCCGACGACAGTGGCATACTCAACCTCGATGAGGTGACACTGCTGCACCGCCGCCTCTCTATCCTCGAATTATCTGAATTGGGCCACCAACCCATGACCTCTTCTTGCGGACGATACACGATCGTTTTCAACGGCGAGATATATAACCACCTCGAACTCAGAGCAAAATTCCTCCCCAACCATCCCTTTCGTGGTCACTCCGACACCGAAACGATCATAGAGCTGTTCCGCATTATGCAGGAAAAGATGCTCGCCGAGATGGTGGGTATGTGGGCCATCATTCTCTGGGACCATCAATCTAAAAAGGCTTTTGTCAGTCGCGACCGTTATGGCCAGAAACCATTGTACATCCGCCGCCGCAACGACGCCTGGATGCTGGCAAGCGAAGTAAAACCACTACTGGATACGCAGGAAAAACCTGCTGCAGACCCGACAGCTATTGTGGAATACCTCGCATTGGGCAACTATGGTCATCTGGGCGCCCACACGTTCTTCCGCGATGTGAAACACTTCCCGCAAGGCTGTTATGCATGGATCACCCCCGGCCAAACAGAACTCTCCCCGGCCAAATACTGGGAACTGCCCGATGTGCCGGCTTCTGCCAAGCGTCCGTTTGACGAAACCGCCCGCAAACAACTACACGATGCCATTGTTGAGGGAGTGCTATCTCAAACACTGGCCGATGTACCGGTAGGCATCACCCTCTCCGGTGGTATCGACTCGTCTATTGTCGCCGGCATCTTGGGCAAACACTACAACAAGGAGATACACATATTCACTGCCCAGGCTCCCGGCAGCCGGTTCGATGAATCAAAATACGTTGATGCGGTCATAGCCGCCAATTCAAACGGCAACTTCATCGTTCACCGCAAGGACCTGCGCGAGCTGTCCATTAAGGACGACCTCACCCGATACATCAGGATACAGGAAGAACCATTCGGCGACCCCTCCATCATAGCACACGGCTTCCTGATGAATATGGCGGCAGAGGCCGGCATCAAAGTTGTCCTGAATGGCCAGGGTGCCGACGAGATCTTCTTTGGCTACAACAACATGGCACAGGCCATCTTGCTGCAGCAGCTCAAGACACTTCGCTTTGGCCGTTTCTACGAGAACCTCAACAAGATGAAATTGGGCAAGACCTATATGATGCGGACCATGCTCAAATCGCTGCTGCCATCTGTAGAGACCAGCATGCGTACCAACTCACGCATCAAACGCCGCGATATCATCGACAACTCGTTGCTCACAGGCGTCGACAATAGTCTGGTATCTCTGTACGATTACAACAAACCATACGACGTATTGCTGGAAAGCATTTACGGACTGCATATACCGCACCTCGTTCACTACGACGACCGCAACGGCATGGCCAATAGTCTTGAAGGGCGCATGCCATTCCTCGACCACCGCATAGCTGAATTTGTGGCCAACATTCGCCCCGAAGACTTCCTCATGCATGGTCTGCGCAAGTACATGCTGCGTGAATCGTGCCGCGAATACCTGCCAGACATCATCTACAACCGCACCGACAAGATAGGCTTCTACACGCCACTCATTGATGCCATATACCGGGATGCTAAATGGGTGGAAAGCAACCTCACCGCGCGCACACTACTGGCACTTGGTCAGCGCGATCTCCTGATAGGTAAGATGAACTCAAAGACACTCACCACTCCCGATGCGCTTCAGATCTGGCGTGCCATGTCGGTGAACATTTGGATGAATGAGTTCAATGTAGCCGGATAAGGGAAGACCTTCCGGCCCTCCCCTACCAGTTACTATTGCCTTTCTGGAATTCTTTCGGTTTCACCACCGTGAACACCCTCGAAATGTTGAACCCGAAGTGCAAGTGCCCCTTCTCCCACGTATCCGTGGTCTGGTTCACAATGGTGCGCTCGTTCATACCCACCGAGTTGGTGAAGAACAGCTGGAATACGTGTCCGCCTGTTTCTATATCACAACCTACAGACAATGAATTATACGTCTTCGCGCCAAAGTTCAGCATATCGGCATTGTTCACGCGGTAGTAATACTCAGCGGTAATTGCCATACGCTTGCTCACCTTCATGCGGCCACCCACTCCCAGCGCAAACGTGTTGTTCGACCATGCAGAACTGTCCACCAGATTCTGATGCACCAACGTAGGCATCAACTGCAGCGACAGATTGCTGTTGAACTTACGCGCAATGAGCAACTGATGTGAATACGCAAGCCTGTGTGTAAAGTAATACTCCATTCCCGGCGGCAGTACAGGTGCCTTATCGCCCACAATGCTCATTCCGGTAAAGTAGGAGACCGTCACGGGGGTACCATTGGTCTTTTGCGCCAGCAGCTTGGCCTTCAGAAAGGCGTCGTTCGACTTATACAACGTGCTGTGCCCCAGCCCCACCATCAGCCACTTCGTCACGCCATAGTCCAGACCTATCCTCGTAGTAGCATTGTCAAACCCGAAGAAGTTATCCACCCCGTCGCTTACACGACCAAAACGGTGCAGGATACGGAAGTCCAGTACACCCGCAGCAAGGTTCTCCACGGTGCTGCTGTTAATGATACGTGTGGCCTTGAATGTATTGGTCACCGCTTCTTTCTTGTCCGACTTATCGTCCAGTTCCTCCAGCAACTTGTCGGCTTGTGCCGATGATACTGTTGCCACAGAGGCAAACAAGGCACTCAACAGGAGTGTTCTACGCATTGTATTGATAGTTAAGTTTTGGTAGAATTCTATTTCTGATTCAGCACACCCTCCAGCGAGATCAGCGCTTCCTTACCCAGCTTATCGGCCACCATGTTCGGAACACTGATCTTATAATCGGCCAGCTTCACGGCAAACTTCGCCTTCAGCGTCACCGAAGTGCCCTTCACCACTATCGTGCCCGGCACATTCACGTCATTGCTCACACCATGGATCGTAAGTTTACCTGCAACAGTTGTCGGGTAACTACCGTCCTTTGCAAAGTTCAATGCATCGAGGTTACCCACCTTCCCTTTAAAGTCCGACTTAGGAAACTTGTCGCTCTCCATGTAGTTCTCGTTGAAGTGGTCCTGCATCAGCGCCTTCTCAAACTTAAAGCTCTTCACAGGCACCTGAAACACCACATCTCCCGTCTTGGAATCCAGGATAGAGGCCACCTCATTGTTCACCGCCGCTATATCCTCCGGCGATCCTTTTGACGTAGCGTCAAATGTGATACGTGCAGTACGTGTCATGTATTTCTGCGCAAACAGCGCTGTCGATCCCGCAGCCAGTATTGCAGCGGTCAGTATGAACTTCTTCATTGTTATGTTGTTTGTAGTTTCGATTATAGGTTTCAGATCGTATTTCTTAGTTGTTCAGCGCCCCCTGGTTCACCCAGCGTGTTATCTTGTTGATCTCGCAACTCGATAACTTAGGCTGGTTCTTCGGCATAGCACTGAAGCCGGGTGTCCAGTTAATGGTACCCAGCAGCTTACCCGCCGTCACCGATGTCACAGTACCTGCATGCGTGCTCAGATTGTACCCGCCACCTGCAGTCGCCGCATCGTGGCAACCCGCAGTAGCGCACTTGGCATCTATTATCGGCTTCACCGTTGCCATATACGTAACAGTAGTAGTATCGCACACCACCGCGCCGGTTGGGTAAAGGTTGTCGTATTTGTCGTTATAGCAGCCCGCCATCACCACCAGTGCGCCGGCCATTACTATCAGTTTCTTCATATTGTTGTGTGTTGTGTCAGACAGGTGTTTACTTGGTTACAATACAATCGGTGAGAGAAACCCCCGTGATGCCGCTGCCCGAGCAGAATCCCTTCAGCGTCACCTGTGCGCCCTTGGCCACCTGCACACCCTTGTCGCGCAGCGTGCACTGTATGTCAGCATCAGGGTCGCCGGTCGTCAGTATCACCATCAACCCGCCGTCCTGATTGGTCTCAGTGCTGCCCACAGTGCCACTCACCTCTATCACCTGATTCAGGTACAGCGAATCCGCTGCACGCTCGTTGGCGCTATAGGCCTTCGCCAGATCGGCAGCGGCAATGTTGATACCCTTCTTGTCATCCACCGTTTCCGGCTTCTTGTTGAACAGGTAAATGCCTGTACCTACACCTATAAGGCCCAGTGACAAGACGATCATTATTAGCTTCTTCATTACCGAAAGGATTTATCAGTTATACAAATGTAGGGATTTGCCATCTCATTCTGCCTTTTCGTTGTCGTCCCCACATACCGGCTTCGCAGTGCGGTAGCCCGTCCCCTTGAACGACGCCACCAATTCGTTCTGCTCATTCGTCAGCAAGATGTCGTAAAAGCCCGTCCTGTTGCCCGAGTGCAGCTCCTTCGACTCCACCGTTATCACCTCGCCCGCCTTCGCCGACTTTATAAAGCTGATCGACGCATCCAGCGCCACCGTCAGCTTCCCCTGACCATTGCACGCAAACGCGAACGCACTATCTGCCGCCGAAAACAACACCCCTCCATGCACTATCCCGAACCCGTTCAGCATCTCTTCTCTTATCGTGAAGTGCAGCCTGCAGTACCCTACCCTGTACTCATCAATAATGATGCCAAGCCATCGGCTGTAGTGGTCCTGGTCCAGCATGGCTGCCAGCACCTTCTGTTCTGCTCCCATTACCCAAATATACTACCGCCTACACTATGCCCGGTGGTAAAACACCGTTAAAATGACCGATCGGGTCCTACAAAGAAAAAGAGCGTGTTAACACACGCCCCTTTTTTTTCATTTCAGTTCTTGATTAGAAAAAGAAGAACCATTTACCCCTTGTTGAAACGAAACTCTTCAAATATGTTTAGCGCCCTTGTTCGGCTTTCTTCCATCGTTTGTGACACAAATATAAACACAATTCCGAAATCTTAACTACCAATTAACAAAATTTTTTGACCCTCCTCCTCGCTTCCTCAACCCCATTTATACACCGACAGTTAATACAAACGCCCTCATATGCCGCATATTGCCCTCTGTCCCAATGGTTTAACATTTCCTATACACTCCCCGCTGACCACCATCATCATATCACGCCACACACAACCTACCTTTGCCCAACATTAAAAAATCATTAAGCTTATGAAAAAGACCAACATCCTCACAACAGCCGCAGTTCTTTCTGCAATGGCACTCACAGTTTCCTGCTCCAAGAGCAAAGACACCAACACCGACCAGACAGCGTCGCTCACCAAGGCCACCATCACCGGCCGCATCACTGCAAAGACAGTAGACACACTGGGCGCAGCGGTTATGCAGTACGCACCGGCAGGTACAGTTATCCAGGCTTGGGTAGATACCAAAGACTATGTCCTTGGCCACACCGACACCAACACTGTCTACGCCAAGAAGTACTTCACTGCCACTTCCGACGCTAATGGCTACTACACACTCGACATCATGGTGTCTTCATACAACCCGGCTCAGGTCCACATCGTTCCTTCCGACTTCGAATACAACGTACTCAAGAAGAACAACATGGTTACACCGGCTACACTCTATACCGACAGGAAAGTGTTCCATGCCGACGGTGCAGCGCACACCCTGCATGCAGGTCAGAAGCTGATCAACGACATCAACTTCAACTAAGCCCTAACCTATTTCCTCAACTAAAAACAGATCAGAACAATGAAACATATCGTTGCAATATGCACTTCTATGCTCATGGCCGGCACCGCTGCCTTTGCGCAGACCGAGCCCGCCAAGGCTGAAGACCATTCATTCAAGTCCGTACGCGGCCACGAGGTGCTCCCTCAGAAAGGCGAGTGGGCACTGGGCGTTTCCGCTACAGGCTTCCTCGGCTACATGGGCAACCTCATGAACAATACCACCGGCAACATCCCGCCGGCATTCAATACCGCCAACTCGGCCAACGCATTCGCTGTGGGCAACCTCGGTGGCTGGGGCATCTCAGGCAAGTACATGAAGACCGCTACCATGGCCTACCGTGTACGCGTCCTCGCCAACATGGGCAACTACTCTTACAGCAACTTCGTGGCCAAGAACTCCCTCACACCCGATCCGCTGAACCCGCAGTTTGTAGAAGACAAGCTCACTATCAACACCTCTATGGTGATGGTGGGTGCCGGCTTCGAGAAGCGCCGCGGCAGTGGCCGTGTGCAGGGCATCTATGGTGCCGAACTGCTGGCCGGTGTAAATGGCACCACCCGCGACTTCACCTACGGAAACGGCTTCAGCACCACCTTCCTGGCTCCTGTTTCCACTTCCGACTTCGGCATCGGTACATCGGGTGCCAATGCCGTGCGCAACAGGTTCTCTTCTACAGGCACATCGTTCCTCTTAGGTGCGCGCGCCTTTGCCGGAGTTGAATACTTCATAGCTCCCAAAATATCGCTGGGTGGCGAGATCGGCTATACGCTGGGCTTCTCTACCACAGGCAAGGGCTACGAAACCACCGAGCAGTGGAACGGCGGCACAGCGTCAGTATCAACTGTCACTACCCCAACCCACAGCAACCGTGTAGGTCTGCGCTCTATGGGCCTTGGCTTCGACAATACCAATGCAGCCATCAACCTGCATTTTTACTTCTAAGCAACAACCATACTACAGATAAAAAAGACACCCTAACCGGTGTCTTTTTTTATACCCTAAAGTCAAATTGAATAAGTGCTGTAGCCAACGCTCCACCCTCGATTAATAAACCTCGCTATCACCAAGCACCAGCCCAATCCCTCAACTACCGATCAGCCTCTGATGGCGCCTTCATATTTCCATAGATGTGGTTACTGTTCTCCATTGAGGACAGAGCGCTCATTCGAGATGTCCCCCTCCTGCTAAGGAGGGGATAGGGGTGGTGAAACACAGCATCCGGGAAAAAGTACAAACATTACTTGCTCAAATTCCTCAGCATCTCCTCCGTCATCCTGTCCAGGTCATACTCATGCTTCCAGTGCCAGTGCTCGCGCGCCGTGCTGTCGTCAATGCTCTTCGGCCAGCCGTCTGCTATCTGCTGACGGAAATCCGGAGCATAGTCTATCGTGAACTCCGGTATGTGCTTGCGGATAGATGCCGCTATCTCCTTTGGCGAGAAACTCATTGCCGACAGGTTATAACTCATCCTCGTCTTTATCTGCTCGGCAGGTGCCTCCATCAGCTCTATGGTGCCGCGTATCGCGTCGTCCATATACATCATAGGCAGGTACGTGTCCTCGCTCAGAAAACTCGTGTATTTCTTATGTTTCAGCGCCTCGTGATAGATCTCCACCGCATAATCGGTAGTGCCGCCACCCGGGGCCGACTTCCAACTGATGAGGCCCGGATAGCGCAGACTGCGCACATCAAGCCCCCAGCGCTGGTGGTAGTATTGGCACCACAGCTCACCCGCATACTTGCTGATGCCATATACCGTGCGCGGCTCCACCACCGTTTGCTGCGGCGTGCCGTGGTGTGGTGTGGTGGGGCCAAACACAGCAATGCTGCTCGGCCAGTATATCTTGCTCAGTTTTTCTTGCACCCCCAGGTCCAGCAGCTGCAGCAGACTCTGCATATTCACCTCCCAGGCACGCTTAGGGTCCTTCTCGCCGGTCGCCGACAGCATGGCCGCCAGCAGATATACCTGCGTGATGCCCTCCTTGCGTATCAGCTCCAGTATGGCCGGCGCATCCATAGCGTTCAGAATGGCAAACGGGCCGCTCTCCTTCAGTATTGGGTGCGGATCCCTGATGTCTGATGCTATTACATTGTCTGTGCCATGCACCTTGCGCAGTGCCAGTGCCAGTTCCACGCCTATCTGGCCGCCCGAACCTATAATGAGAACCTTTTCTTTTTTCATGTTATTGGAAGATGGGCGAAAGTAAAAAATAATACAGAAAAAGCCG
>JACSRV010000014.1 GCA_014879545.1 Chitinophagaceae bacterium
TTCTGCATCACCGAGGCCGTAGCGCTTTACCTGCAAAAGTTCATACTGTACCGCAAGCGCAAGGTGTTCTTCTCTGCCGATGGCAGCACAGCCGGTCTGCAGGATGTGATCACCAAACACAAGAACGAAAAGTACATACTCCCCGTATCAGACAGCGGCAAAAACGAACTGGCCAACCACCTCATCAAACACAATATCAAGTATGCCGAGGTGACCCTTTACCGCATGGTCTCCAACGACATTGCACAGGTGATGCAGTCTAAATATGACGTCATTGTGTTCTTCAGTCCGTTCAGTGTACAGTCGCTTATGGAGCACGATCCGGCCTACAAGCAGAACGGTACGCTCATAGGTGCCTTCGGTCCCACCACATCCAAAGCGATAGAGGACCTGGGTATGCGTCTGGACATCAAAGCGCCTGCCCCCAACGCTCCGTCAATGGTGTCGGCACTGGAGTTGTTTATCAACTCGGCCAAGAAGTAAGCCGCTTACATTTGCTTTTTCCCGCGAAAGTGTGTTTTGATGTAAATAATGTCGCACCTTTATGTGCATGAAAAAGCTGCTTCCCTACCTTTCTGCATTGCTACTTGTAGCTGCCTGCCAGACCAACTGGATGCAGAGCGACAAAGATGCCTTCTTTGAAGCATGTGTAGACGACGCCAACTCGTGGACAGGCAATCCCGCCAAGTCAAAGCAGTACTGCGAATGTGTGATAATAAAGGTGACGGAGAAGTACTCTGATGTGAACGAGGCGCTTGAGAATATAGAGACCATCTCCCGCGATCCGGACATACAGAAGTGTCGTATCCCTATTCTTAAATAGGCAATCTTCGGGATCTTAACGGAACAACTGGTAAACGACCAAGGCACCCACATAGGCCAGGGCTGCCATGTAGGCAAACTGTATGGCAGGGTACTTCCAGCTTCTGGTCTCGCGTTTCACAATGGCCAGTGTGCTCATGCACTGCATAGCGAATGCGTAGAAGATGAGCAGCGACAAACCTGTGGCCAGTGTATAAACAGGTGAGCCATCTTCGCGTTTGGCGGCTTCCATTTTGTCAGTCAGGGTTTTGGTGCCGCTATCTGCATCGCCCACGCTGTAAAGAGTAGCCATGGTGCCCACGAATACCTCGCGAGCCGCGAACGAAGTGATGAGCGCAATGCCGATCTTCCAGTCGTAGCCCAATGGTGTGATGGCAGGTTCTATGGCGTGGCCCAGGATGCCGGCGAAAGAGTGCTCCAGTTTGTCAGTAGCGCGGAGTGCGTTCAGTTCGTCGGCATTTTGAGGTGCGGCTTGTATGAGCGCATCGTACTTGGCATCAACAGCCTTCATTTGCGCCGGTGGCCCGAAAGCAGCCAGCGCCCACAATACCAGCGACAGCATGATGATGATCTTGCCCACATCTCGGATGAAGATCTTGCCCTTCTCCAGCATGGTGATACCCACGTTCTTCCAGCGCGGCATGCGGTATACAGGCAGTTCCAGCAGGAAGAAGTTGCGTTCTTTCGTCTTGATGATGAGGTCCATCACCTTGGCCACTATCAGCGCCATGAAGAAGCCGAGCAGGTAGAGGCCCATAAGCACCAGTCCGCGCATATTGAATATGCCGAGGATAGCCTTGTCGGGCACCACAAGACCGATGAGCATAGTGTAGACGGGTAGCCTTGCAGAGCAGCTCATGAGCGGTGTGACGAGGATGGTGACCAGGCGTTCTTTGCGGTTCTGAATGGTGCGGGCCGCCATGATTGCAGGTACGGCACATGCCATGCCACTGATGAGCGGCATAACCGAGCGGCCATTGAGACCCGCGCTGCGCATGATACGATCTGTAAGGAAGGAGATGCGCGCCATGTAGCCGCTGTCCTCCAGAATGGTGATAAGCCCGAACAGTATCATGATCTGCGGCACAAAGACGGCAATGCCACCCAGCCCAGCCCATATGCCATTCACAACGAAGTCGGCAAAGTAGCCGGAGGGCAGTAATGTGCCCAGCCAGTGGCCGCCCATAGCAAATGCCTGTTCTATCCAGTCCATGGGGTACTGCGCCAGCCAAAAGATGGACTGGAACAGCAGGAAGAGCACCAGCAGCAGGATCACATTTCCGTGCACAGGGTGCAGCAGCGTTTTGTCTATACGGTCGCTGATGACCATGCGCTTCATGGGGCTTTCAGTGACCACGCATAGCTGCATGATTGTGTCTATCTTCTTGTAGCGCTGCACGATCTCCTCTGCCTGAATGCGCGACTTGTGGAAGCCGGCCTCGCCAAGTAATGCCGCAATGCGTATGCGCTGGGCCGCGTTTATGTGTTGCAGACCGGCATAGTTGCACGCAATATGAAGGGCTGCATAGTTGCTGGTCTGGTGGCACAATTCCTTTATCTCCTCTATCCATTCGCTTGACAGGGCGGGTATGGATATGAAGTCGGGGCGTGGGGTGGGAGAGGACTTATATATATCGTGTACTGCTTTCTTTAAAGTAGCGATGCCTTTGTTCTTTCTGGGATTGATGGACACTACAGGCACACCCACCAGTCTCTGCAGCCCTGCAGTATCGATAGTAATGCCCTTGCTCTGGGCTATGTCCATCATGGTGAGTGCCATGATCACCGGCACCTTCAGGTCCATGATCTGCGAACAGAAGAGGAGGTTCCTTTTCAGGTTGGCGGCATCGGCGATAACGATAACGAGGTCGGGGCGTTCAGTATTTGCCTGGTTCAGCAATACCTCATAGGTTACCTGTTCGTCGGCGCTTTTGGGGTAAAGACTATAGGTGCCCGGCAGGTCAATGATGTTGGCGGTAAGCGAGTCGGAAATACGGGAGGTGCCGGTTTTCTTATCTACCGTTACCCCGGCGAAATTGCCCACCTTTTGGTTGAGCCCCGTGAGCGCATTGAAGAGGGAGCTCTTGCCGCTATTGGGATTTCCTACGAGTGCTATAGTATATGGCCTGTTCATTAACCGGTGGCAAAAGTAAGGAATGTGAGGGGCTGAATGGTTGACGAAGTGGCTGAAGGGACAAATATTCCCGTTTTCGAAAGTGGCGCTATTGTTCTGTTAACAATTCATTTTTTACAGCAGATTTCGGAGGAGTGGACCACGTGTGAGAATGAAGGATATTGATTATGTGTAATGTGTTTTAAGTTGTTTTTGATATTTAGATGAGTTGGTTGCAATTCGTTAACAATGAGTATTTGATGTTATTTGTAAG
>JACSRV010000057.1 GCA_014879545.1 Chitinophagaceae bacterium
TCGGAGATGTGTATAAGAGACAGGTGTACGACGGTGCCACCCTTTGGAATTCCTTTGACCTTCGAATAAAGGCACCAACTGCCGGGGTGGAGATCACTCCGGTTTGTCCAGACTCACTTTTGCTGACGCAGTGTGTCAATCCAACTAATCCGATCCCGGGAATTAAGAGGTTTGTCTATGATACCATCATGACTCTGCCCAGTACCTCTACCAACTGGCGTTTTGTTTTTAATGGAAATCTCGGTGCGAGTGGCTCGGCTGGTCGTGCTGCTACAATAACCAACATTACCGCACCCGGAACCACCACACTCCAGGTAGAAGCATCATTGAATAACACGGTTTACACCAATACATGTGCAAATCTGACCGTTGTTCCAACGCCATTTTTCTGTATCAATAATCCGATATGTTACACACCGGGCGCGATTGACCCAGAGGGTGATAGCTTGCGATTCGACCTAGTCTCTGCCCAAAATGGCACCAACAGTTGCACAACTCCTGCATCGCCCGTTACCTATACCACCGGGGTTATGGCCTATGGCGCCACTCCGATCTCTGCAACTACCCCGCTTCGTACAACCACAGGAAGCTACTCGTTCAGCACAGTGACAGGTCAGGTTTGCTTTAACCCGAACTTTACACAAAGGGCAATAGTTGTGTACAACATCAGCGAATACCGTGGAGGTATGTTGGTGGGTACATTCCAGCGTGAAATGACATTCCTTGTTAGGCCATGCTTGGTGAATACACCAAGTGTTGATTCCGCCACTACGGGAGGTGTTCTAAAGTACGACGGACCGAGGACATATCACATTTGTGGCAATGCGGGTACGTTTAGTCTTACGATGCGCCCAAGGCCGGATACTACCGTTGTGCCGCCATTGAATCTTACGTGTTCTGCAACGGGTCTGCCAACTGGTATCACGTTTACAGTTCTGGGTAATGGTACGCCAACGCCTACTGTGAATTTTGCAGGAAACGCCGCGTTGATGTCGCCGGGAGTTTATACTTTTTTCCTCAAGCTGAAGGATAATGCGTGTCCGATCAACGGAGAGAGCGTTATTGCTTACACAATTACTATTTATCCGGTTCCTGCCATTACGGCTACACTAACTGCGCCTTTGCAATGTACCACTAACGCTATTGTTACGGCTACTCCAGGAGGACAGGGTTCGCCATGGACGATAAAAGTGGTCGATTCTGCTTTAGCTCCCCCTTTTGATACTGTTGCGTCTTACACTACAAGTGGACCTGTTCTCGATTACCGATATCCCGGAGTATTCTATTATGTGGTTTATACATCAGTGTCGACTCAATGCGCTTTGTATGACTCAATAAGGATTGTGCGGCCTCCGCGTATTGTGCCTGTACTTTCAAAGTTTGACCCTACCTATTGTGGTAAGAATGACGGGGCGATAATACTGGATAATCTGAACGTAGGCGGTATTGACACGATAACCTACGACCGTGAGGGTATACCACAGCCACCATTGATATTGCCTGTATCGGCTGCCGGTTCTTTGACTATTCCTAACCTGCGGTCAGGTACGTATTCGAACATAGTTGTTCGCTTCGGTTATTGTACGTCGTTACCGATTGGCCCGATAACCTTGGTGGATCCACCGTTCACACTCAGGGCTGTTGCATCACAGAATCCCACTAAATGCGGTTTCTGTGACGGATGGATCAAATTATATGGTTTGCACCCTGATCAGTTGGATACAGTGACCTACAACAAAGATGGCGTGCCTCAACCGGCGGTGGCCTTCTTTGTAACCAGCGACAGTACCATTTATCTGCCGGGGCAATGTGCCGGAACTTATACTACATTTAATGTGCGCACAGCAGGAAACTGTACGGCGACATTGCTTGACGTTCTGACTCTCGTTGCACCATCGATAACTGCTGATTTTGATACTATTGTCAGCCGCGGTTGTAAGGGTGACACTTTGAAGCTGGTGAATCTTTCAGCACCAGCATCAGACCTTACTTATCAATGGGATTTTGGAGATGGAGGTACCTCAACAGAGATCAATCCTGTTCACGTGTATACTAATACAGTTGGTACCAGCTATCTTATTAGGTTGTTTGCTACCAATACAAAATGTTTGGTTGGTGATAGTCTGATATTGAATTTGAACCACTACCTAAAAGCAGGCTTTACGCAAAGCCCGACAAACTTTGTCTGTCAGATAGACCCTGTGAATTTCACAAACACGTCAACCGGAACAAACCCTGACTACCAGTGGTACTTTGGAGATGGTGCTACGGCTACGTTGACTGATGTGTCTCACACCTACTCCAATGTAGGGACCTTCTCTACAATGCTGGTTGCACACAATAACACTTTGGGACTGCACTGTTACGATACCGTAAGGCGCACAATAGTTGTTGACTCAAACAGCGAACTTTCATTGCTAGTTTCAGGCGAATCGACTGCGTTATGTCGTGGTCAGGCGGTTACTGTAACTGCGATCTATACGACCAGTGGCGAAGTGAGCAATAGCTGGTCTGTGAGCGATGGTTTTGCGATGAACAATATCAATCCGCTGACACACGCATTTGAAGGCAGTGGACCGGTTACAGTAAACTTCGACGCGAAGTTCAGGGCGTGTCCTGAAAAGAAAGCAAACGTGAAGTTGAATGTGTATGACGTTCCCGGTCTGTACCTGGGTGCGGATACAGCAATGTGTCCGGGTAGTAATCCTATTGTGTTGACGGACGATCGTAACATTGGAAATCCAAAGGCACGCTGGCGCTGGAGCACTGACGAGACAAACCGTTCTCCGAAGTTGACTGTGACCAAGCCGGGCACTTACATAGCAACGATAACTGTGGATGGTTGCTCTTCGACCGATACGATCGTTGTGCGCAAAGATTGTTACGTAGATGTGCCGAATGTGTTCACTCCAAACGCCGATGGTGTGAATGATTATTTCTTCCCACGCGGAATACTTACCAAGGGTGTGACCTCATTCCACATGTCAATTTTTAACAGGTGGGGACAGTTGATCTATGAAACATCCAAGACCGAAGGTCAGGGATGGGATGGAGCAATGAACGGTGAGCCGCAGCCACAAGGTGTATATGTTTATTCGATCGATGTTACCTTTAAAGACGGCATGATAGAGAAACATCAAGGAAACGTGACACTCTTAAAATAAACAAACCGATTTCCTAAAGCCGCTTCGTGACCCGAAGCGGCTTTTTTGGTAAAAAATAAATTTGATCGAGCGTATAACCGTATCTAACTTTAATAAGGAGAACCCTATCTATCACCCTGACACTGAAATTTTATGAGCCCAGGTTCATTGACTCAATTCCGGAAACTGTTGCTTTTGTGGTTGCTACTTTTTGCTGGCATTACTGCAAAAGCGAACCATCTCGTAGGGATGGATCTTTTCTATACGCATGTTTCGGGCAATACTTATAAGATAACACTGGTGGCCTATGGCGATTGCGGCTCGGCCGGTTCATCTACTTCTTTTGGTGCACTACCTACCAATACGCCGGAGGTACACATCTACAATGGCGGCACACTCATTTCAACAATAAACCTTGCAATTCAACCTCCCACAGCGGGTGTGGAAATAACGCCGGTGTGTCCTGCATTCCTATCCATGACACAGTGTACCAGTCTGAGCTTTCCGACACCGGGGATCAAGAAATTTGTTTACAGTGCCAATTATACGCTTCCGGGCACATCGCCTGTTTGGCGGTTTATATTCACGGGTCAGTTAGTAGGCTCTATCGCAGGCAGGGCGCTATCCATCACTAATATTTCTACCACCCCTGTGTCCTATATTCAGTTGGTGGATACGTTGAATAATACAGTATCTCCAAACAGCAGCCCTGCATTGACCAATGTGCCGACACCGTTTTTCTGCCTTTCGACGCCTAATAATTATAATCCGGGAGCAGTGGACCCGAACGGAGATAGTCTTCGTTTTGCATTGGTGAACGGTGCATCGGGTACCACCACGTCTTCGCCGGGTGGATCCGCCACTTACATTCCGCCCTACACAGGTGCGGCACCGCTCGCGGTGTCATCTTTGTCGTTCGATCAGCAAACGGGCCAGATAGCTTTTACGCCAAGTGCGCTGCAACGGTCGCTGGTGGTATATAACATCCGAGAATATCGCGGTGGCGTATTTGTGGGTTCGTGTCAGCGTGAAATGACATTCCTGGTGCAGACCTGTACAGATGCACCGCCGAACGGAGATTTCGCCGGGGCCACCGCCGGTACCATTGTTGACAATACACACTTCAATATCTGCAAGGGGGTGGGTACATATTCTATCAATATTAACCCCTACCAGACGGACACGACCAATAATATTTTTGTGACTACATCGGGTCTGCCGTCAGGAATGACGTTTACTACAACCGGAAATGGCACGCCGGATCCGGCGTGCGTAATATCGTGGACCACTACGGGTGTTGCTCCGGGTGCATACACGTTCTACGTCACTTATACCGACAATAACTGTCCTTTATCGGGCACGCAGACAATTGCCTATACGATAACTGTATTGCCGCAACCCACCATTTCTGCTACGTTGCTTTCTGCTGCAACCTGTACCAACAAGGCAGCAGTGTCGGTTGTGCCGGGTGGAACGGGTGCGCCATGGACAGTGAAGGTGTCGCGGTCGGTGGCTCCGTTTGATACGATACAAACTTTCACCGGAGTTTCGTCGACATTTGTTGATAGTCTTACGCCCGGTGGTTACACATTTACAATATATACTTTGGGTGTTGGGTGCCGGTCGTCCACAAGCATCACGCTGGTTGCACCTGCGTTCCCGACTCCCACGTTGACCGGGATCAACCCATCCTATTGCGGTAATAATAACGGAAGTATAAGACTGTCGGGTTTATTGCCAGGTACTATAGACACTGTAAAGTATACAAAGAACGTCGTGACGCAGACGCCGGTCGTAACAACAGTTGCTACTGATGGCAGTATCACCATAAGCGGTTTGACTGCCGCAGTGTATGGAAACTTCATTGTGAGTTCGGGTCGTTATTGTGTAACGCCTGCAGTGGGGCCACTCACACTTGTAAACCCTCCGTTTACGATGCGGGCAATCGACAAGACCGATCCGCCCTACTGCGGAGTATGTACCGGCGTTATCCGTCTATATGGATTACAGCCCGGTCAAACTGATACGATAACCTATTACAGAAGCAGTGTATTGCAGCCACCGGTTGTAGTAACCATCGGTCCGGATAGTATGGTGACAATAACAGGCCTTTGTTCAGGTTTCTATCACAACTTTGTAGCAAGGACTGCAGGTGTATGCGTTTCAAATACATTGGGTCCTGTAACATTGGCTGTGCCACCATTTACTGCACGTGCCACAAGCCATACCAATCCTCCTTATTGCGGTATGTGTACCGGTACGCTGACCATTTATGGCTTGCATCCTGGTATGACAGATACCGTAACTTATCTGAAAGACGGCGTGGCACAGCCACCTGTGGTGCGCACTATCGGCGCCGATAGTACTGCAGTTCTTACCGGACTTTGTGCGGGTATCTACTCAAATATTGTTGTGCGTACCGGTGGTGTTTGTGTTTCAAATGTTCTGGGGCCCGATACGCTTACTGCTGCACCATTGAATATTCGTGCGCTTACATTCACCAATCCTCCTTATTGCGGTGTATGCACCGGAACCATTACACTCTATGGACTTTTCCCCGGGCAGACCGACACCGTCAATTATACTAAGGGCGGTGTGCCGCAGCCGCCGAAGATACAGCTGGTGGGAGCGGATAGTACTATCACGATCACGGGTCTTTGTGCCGGCCTTTACGATAATTTTATTGCCCGTACCGGTGGCGTATGCGTATCAAATTCTGTAGGACCTGCAAACCTCACGGTGCCGCCATTCACAATGCGTGCCATCAGCAAAGTGAATCCGGATTATTGCGGGATATGTAACGGAGTTATAAGACTCTATGGATTGTATCCCGGGCAGACTGATACTGTGAATTACACCAAAGACGGTGTGCCGCAACCGCCCAAGATTCAATTGGTGGGGCCCGATAGCATTATCACCATCACGGGGCTTTGCGCGGGTGTTTATGACAATTTCGTTGCGCGAACTGCAGGAGTATGTGTATCAAACACTCTCGGGCCCGTAACACTTACAGTGCCTCCGTTCGCTATGCGTGCGCTATCGTTCACCAATCCGCCTTATTGCGGCATCTGCACGGGCACTATCACGTTATATGGTCTGCATCCGGGTATGACCGATACAGTCAGCTACACCAAGGACGGTGTGACGCAACCACCCAAGATACAGTTTGTGGGACCTGATAGTATGATTACTATCACAGGGCTCTGCGCCGGTCTGTATGACAATTTTATTGCCCGGACAGGTGGCGTATGTGTTTCAAACACACTCGGCCCGGCAAACCTTACTGTGCCGCCATTTACCATGAGCTCGCTCACATTTACCAATCCCCCGTATTGTGGTATCTGCACGGGTACCGTTACGTTAAGAGGTTTGTACCCGGGGCAAACAGACACTGTTACGTTCACCAAGGATGGTGCACCATATCCTGCTGTTGTACAAACAGTGGCCGCCGACAGTACCATCACCATCACCGGATTGTGTGCAGGCCTGTACGACAATTTTGTGGCCCGCACGGGAGGTGTATGTGTATCGAATACGCTTGGTCCTGCCAACCTCACAGTGCCTCCGTTCACTATGCGCGCCATCACATTCACTAATGCAACAAAATGCGGTTGGTGTGATGGTAAGATAAGATTATTAGGACTGCATCCCGGACAGACTGATACAATCACTTACAGGAGAAATGGAGTTGCACAGCCGCCGGTGATTGCAACTATCGGTGCGGACAGCACCGTGTATATTAATGGTCTTTGTGATGGGGTGTATTCTGATTTTGTTGCGCGTACAGGCGGTGTGTGCGTTTCGAATGTGTTGGGACCTGTTACACTGGTTGATCCGCCTATTACGCCCGGCTTTAATTTTGTGGTACGCGAAAACTGTAAGGCAGATACTGTGCTCTTTACCAACACATCGTCACCGGCCGCTGATCTTACCTATACGTGGACGTTTGGTGACGGAGTCGTTTCTACGGCAACTGATCCGCAACACATTTATACTTTGCCTGGTACGTACAACGTGACACTTGTGATCACGAATACCCGTTGTGTGGATAGCATTTCGAAGGATATTTCGATCACGAATATTGTAAAGGCGGGCTTTACCAATGTGCCTGACAGTTTTGTTTGTACCGGAGCGCCGGTGACTTTCACAAATACGTCGTTGGGTGTGCAACTGAAATATGCGTGGACATTCGGAGATGGTAAAACAGAAACTGTTGCAGACCCTGTGCATGTGTATAACCGTACCGGCACCTACAAGATAGTAATGGCGCTTTCCAATTACGTGCCTTGTCGCGACACAGCAAGGGCCATAATGACGGTCGATTCCATAAGTGATGTGAGCATCAAACTTACTGATTCGGTTTTGTGTGACGGTAAGGTGGTGACTTTCACGGGCATATATGCAGGAATTGGCAACACCGGTATACGTTGGACTTTTGGTGATGGCTCGCAGATAGCTAATCAGAATCCGGTGACACATGGGTTTGATGCAGAGGGTAGTCTGACGGTAAGGTTCGATGCGTTTTACAGGGCATGCCCCGACACATTTGCCACCAAAAAGATTTGGGTATTCTCACATCCGCAGACCTACTTAGGAGCGGACACTAGTATCTGCCCGGGCGGAAATCCAATTATTCTTGCTGACGGTAAATATGACGGTGTGCCGGGCTTGAGGTGGTTGTGGAGTACAGGTGAGAAAACAAACTCCATTAAGGTGACCACGCCGGGTAGTTACTGGGCAAGGGTGATAGTAGATGGCTGTACGGCAACCGATACGATAGAAGTAAAACAAGATTGTTATCTGGATGTTCCGAATGCATTCACACCCAATGAAGATGGGATCAATGACTATTTCCTGCCTCGCCCACTGCTGGCGAAGGGGCTGGCTACCTTCAAGCTGAATATTTATAATAGGTGGGGGCAATTGATATTTGAAACGGAAAAGATAGAGGGCCGTGGCTGGGACGGTCGTTTGAATGGCATAGATCAGCCCGAAGGAGTTTATGTCTACACTATAGACGCAACCTTTGTTGATGGACAGATAGAAAAACGACAGGGTAATATTACGCTCATCAGATAGCGCTGTTCTGCATAAAAAGTATAAAAAGATATAGGCCGCGTTTGCGGCCTATATCTTTTTGAGGAGTCACATTCCTGTACTACTTCATTATGTCGTGGCCAAGTTTGTCGCGCTTGGTCTTAAGATAGAACTCGTTATGCTGGTTCGGGGCGATCTCGATAGCGACATTTTCAACGATCTCCAGCCCATATCCCAGCATGCCTGCACGCTTACGCGGGTTGTTGCTCATTAGTTTCATCTTAGAAACACCGAGGTGGCGGAGGATCTGAGCACCTACACCATAGTCGCGCTGGTCGTTCTTGAATCCGAGTGCGAGATTGGCTTCAACAGTGTCTTTTCCTTGTTCCTGCAGCTTGTAGGCTTTCAGTTTGTTCATGAGCCCTATACCACGTCCTTCCTGATTCATGTAAAGGATCACGCCCTTGCCCGCATTCTCAACCATTTGCATCGCCGATTCAAGCTGGTCGCCACAGTCGCAGCGAAGCGAATGAAGGATATCGCCGGTTACACATGAACTGTGTACCCTTACGAGCACCGGTTCGTCTTTTTCCCATGTTCCTTTTACAAGTGCGAGGTGGTTCTCTCCTGTGTTGGTTTGCCGGAACGCTACCAGTTCAAAATTGCCGAATTTGGTAGGTAATTGTACCCGTACTTCTTCCTGTATCAGTGTTTCTTTCTGTAGGCGGTAGGAAATAAGATCTTTTATAGAAATGATCTTAAGGTCGAATTTCTTAGCTATTTCCATAAGCTCGGGCAGGCGAGCCATGGAGCCGTCATCATTCATGATCTCAACCAATACGCCCGCCGGTTCGAAGCCTGCAAGACGTGCAAGGTCAACTGTCGCTTCGGTATGCCCTGTGCGACGCAGAACGCCTTCGTTTTTGGCACGAAGCGGGAATATGTGCCCCGGACGGCCCAGGTCTTCTGCTTTTGTGTTGGGGTCTATGAGCGCCTGTACAGTTTTTGCCCTGTCGTGTGCCGATATGCCGGTTGTGCATCCATTGCCAATAAGGTCAACTGACACAGTGAACTGAGTCTGGTGAAGTACCGTATTGTTCTCCACCATCAGGTTCAGCCGCAATTCCTCGCATCTCTGTTCGGTAAGTGGAGCGCAAATAAGCCCTCTGCCATGTTTGGACATGAAGTTGATGATCTCGGGGGTGACATTACGCGCAGCTGTCACGAAATCGCCTTCGTTCTCGCGGTCTTCATCATCTACAACTATGAGCAATTTTCCTTGTCTGAGGTCTTCGAGCGCCGCTTCAATTGTATCAAGCATATCTTCAAAATCTGCACAACGGCAGCTTCATTTTTGTGAGATGCAAAGGTAATACCTAATAATCATGTGAAAATCACACTAAAGCAATATCATTTCCCTACTTTTGGTGTGCGCACGTTGAGATATAGGGTATTTTAACGTTGTAATAGGGTTTCTCTGAGCGCCCGGTTATAGAATCGGAACGTTTTTTGATGCCATGATAGTAAAAATAAAATTGCGGCATTAGCCGTACTGTATGTATTCCAGATCATCCCGTTCCATTAATTTCTCTCTTGCCTTTTCCGGTATCATTATCGTTTTTTTGTTTGCTGCCTGCAATCAGCATCGGCTTAAGCCCGGCCCTTCAGGTTTTGCCGATGAGTCATTTGCCGACAGATTGAGTGGTCTGATGCCCTCGCCTGACACCTCCGGAGGAGCTTTAAAAAGGAAGGTGGTTAATGATGTGCGGCTTGTGTACGCACTCGACGACTATCAGCCGATATGGGTGAAGGAGAATTATGCGTCAAATGAGGCTGCTGCCCGTTTGCTGGAAGAACTTGAGGATATGCAGTGGGATGGGGCGGAAATAGGGCAATATCGGATTGATGAGTTGAAGTTGCTGAAAATACGTTTGGATACGTCCAGGCGGAACAGCGTGGATGATGCGATCGCTTTTGATACGATGCTTACCCGTAATTACCTTGCTGCGGCAAAATTTCTACGCTTCGGTACTGTAAACCCACGGAAGGCCGATTCTTTGTGGCATCATTTGAACGACACTGTGTGGGATGGGCCGGAAGTGTTGGTGAATCAGGAAGGGGAGTATCCTTCGCTCGAGAAGTTCAGAAGTGAATGGCCTACCTACAGACTGCTACGCAACGAATACATGCGATTCTCCATGTTGCAGCAGGACAGCTCTTACCTGAATGCTAAATTCAATATCCAACCAGGGCAAACAGACAGTATTTTGCGAATGAGTGCTGACTACATCATTCTTTCCGAGCTGCCATGGGCAGAGAGCATGCCCGACGATTCGCTGAGCGACAGAGCGCGTATGATGGTTGCCTATCAGGCTTATAGGTCGCTGCGCCCCACCAGAAAGTTTGATAGCTCTACCATGGCCGAGCTGGCAACACCACCTGAAGTGTACATGGCAAGGTTGAACGCGAACATGGAGCGGCTACGCTGGATGAAACATTCGCCGGGAAACACGTACATAGTTGTAAATGTGCCACTGATGGAAATGTACTTCCGCAAGGATGGTACAAACGTGATGCATAAGCGGGTTGTGGTGGGAAAACCTGCAAGGCAGACGCCATCTTTGTTCGCCAATATGACCAATGTGGTGATCAATCCGCCGTGGGCTGTGCCCCCCACCATTCTTAAGAAGGACGTTTTGCCTGGAATTCAGCGCAGCGGGAACGAGTATCTTGCTAAGAAAGGACTGAAGATATACGACAGCGATGGCAAGGCTG
The DNA here is from genome assembly GCA_014879545.1 of Chitinophagaceae bacterium. Classification (GTDB taxonomy): domain Bacteria; phylum Bacteroidota; class Bacteroidia; order Chitinophagales; family Chitinophagaceae; genus Nemorincola. Next base: position 10,956 of record JACSRV010000057.1, read on the forward strand.
TAAAAGTGAGTGCAGTGAACGCCCGCAACTACCGAAGGTATTCATTCAGGCAAGCACCGGGTGAAGACAATTCGTTGGGTAATGTGAAATTCAATATGCCCAACAAGTGGGATATATACATGCACGATACACCCCATCGGGAGGATTTTGGCAAGCGTGACCGCGCGCAGAGCAGTGGTTGCGTGCGTGTCCATGAGCCACGTGAACTGGCTTTGTATATTCTTGCTGAACTGGAGAACAAGAAACAGTACACTCAGGGTAGGTTGGATACATTGATCTCGGGTCACAAGACCAAGTGGGAGAACCTCAAAAACAAGATTCCGGTGTATATTACTTACCTGACTGCATTTGAAGATGCCGGAACCGAACATGTTCTTTTTACACGTGACATCTACGAGCGCGACGCTAAACTGATGGCGTTGATGGGTACAGCGTCAAAAAGCTAATTCCCTTTACGTGTTAATCTGTTATGGCGTTCAGCGCCAGCCACGCCATCATGCCCATGCCTGTCTTAAGTGATTCTTCATCCACATTGAACCGTGGATTGTGAACAGGGGTAGTATACTCTGTATTGTTCCTGTTGGTGCCTATGCGGAAGAAACAGCCGGGTACATGGTGTGTATAGAATGCGAAGTCTTCAGCACCCATGCGCATTTCCAGCGGATGCACGTTTTCGGCACCAGCATATAGGGCTGCCCAACTTGTTGCTTTATCAGTCAGTGCCGGGTCGTTGAACAGAACCGGGTAGCCTATTGGTATTTCAACAGTGGCGGTAGCACCATAGGCGGCGCATGTCTGCTCAGTGAAGTCTTTGATCCATTTATGCGCTTCATATCTCCATTTTTCGTCCATAGCGCGGAAGGTGCCAAGCAATTCCACCTTTTCCGGGATCACATTGGTAGCAAATCCCCCGGCGATCTTACCGAAAGTAAGTACCGATGGACTCATCGGGTCGCATTTACGGGCAATTACCTGTTGCAGGCCGGTAATCACCAAGGCAGCTATGGCAATTGGGTCAACAGTCTGGTGCGGCTGTGCGGCATGCCCTCCTTTGCCGTGAATAGTGATGTATATCTCATCGGCACTTGCCATGTATCTGCCGGGTCTGAAGCCCACCGTACCCGTGGGCAGATTGGGGAAGACATGTAGTCCGAATATTGCCTGTGGAACAGGGTCTTTAAGTGCGCCTTCTTCAATCATAATGCTTGCACCGCCGGGGTGGCTTTCCTCGCCAGGCTGAAAAAGCAATTTTATCGTGCCTGTGAACTGATCCCGCATTTCGTGCAGTATCCGGGCTGCTCCGAGAAGGCACGAAGTATGCACATCGTGGCCGCACGCATGCATCACGCCTGAGTTCTGTGAAACGTAGGATATGTCATTTTCTTCTGTGATAGGTAGCGCATCCATATCGGCCCTTAGTGCGATGCATTTTGATGCCGGTTCGCGCCCCTGAATATGAGCTACAAGTCCTGTGCCTGCTATCCGTTTTGTGTCAGTGATGCCGATCTTCCGCAACTGCTCCTCCACAAAAGAAACAGTGTTGTATTCATGAAAAGACAGTTCGGGATGTGCATGAAGGTGTCGGCGAATGTGCAGGACATCTGTATACAGCTCATCGGCACGCCGGCTAATGTGGTCAGGCAACATAGATCGAGTGTTTGAGGTCTAAAGGTAATCATGTTTTTGGCTTGTATCGAGGCACTGAATTTTCCCTTGGAAAGTTAAACTTACCCCGCAGCAAAACTTAACATTACTAAATTGTTACCTTTTCGTAAATTTACTATAGAATCAAATAGATATGAGGGCGGTATTGGTGTTGTTGTTGTTGGTGGTTGGTTCATTTAGCGTCAGGGCACAATACAGGCCCTTGGTAGAAAGAATTGCTTTTGACTTTTACGGAGATTCAATCAAAATTGAGGGTCTAAACCTCAATTGCCCCGATTTTGCCGACGAGTTGACTGCAGATAACATCATTTCCTTTTCTAGTTCAATCGATTCCGGTGGATTTGCTCCCGTCGTGGTCGCTCTTCGCGAATATAGAGATCGTCACCGTCCCGATGACTGGATGTACTATCAACTCATTCGCCGCACGGCTCAGGTTCTTAGCCCCAAAGCCGACAATTACTATCGGTACACCCTTTATAAGTGGTTCTTCCTTACTCATTCAGGGTTTGATGCAAACTTGCGCCTTGCAGGCGATAAGCTTATGTTTTATGTGCAGTGCGATGAGAATATCTATGATATCCCCTGCTACACTGATGGTGGGCGGCAGTACGTTTGTTTGAATTACCATGACTATGCTAACATCGATATACCTAATACACGTTTTCAGCCGGTTGTGATCAAAGTGCCTGATGCAGTCCGTGGTTTCTCCTATAAGTTGTCCCGAATCCCCGATTTTACTCCGAAGAAATATGAGGAGAAGGAGTTACAATTCAGTTATCAGGATAATCATTACAATTTCAGGGTAAGATTGAATCCTGACGTAAAGAACATTTTTGCCAATTACCCGGTTGCAGATTATCAGCTATATTTTAGTATGCCATTGAGCAGTGAGACTTATAGTTCTTTGATCCCGCAGCTAAAGGAGGCAACGTCAGACATGGGCGTGCGACAGGGGGTAGATTACCTTATGCGTTTCACCAGATATGCATTTAATTATCAGACAGACAGAGAGCACTTTGGTAAGGAAAAGAGAATGTTTGCAGAACAGACATTGCTTTATGATGGTAGTGATTGCGAAGACAGAGCAGCATTGTTTTTTTATCTGGTAAAAGAGATATATCAGTTACCGATGATCGTTCTTGCGTACCCTGAGCACGTGACCGTTGCTGTGAGGTTTGATAAGCCTGTCGGAAAACCTATTCTATACAATGGACAGAAGTACACAATTTGTGAGCCAACACCACAAAAACAGGATGTTCCGCTTGGTCGGATATCGAAAGAACTGGTGAACGCACATTATGAGGTAGCGTATGTTTATGATCCGCATCAATAAAAAATGCCGGCCCTTTCAGACCGGCATTTTCTAAACCTGAGTTTTATTGTTTTTTATCGTGCTATCAGTAATCTGGTTGTCGTTTGCTGTTTCTCGGATGTGACAATGGCATAGTAAATGCCATTCGCAAGGAAGGAAGGCAGGTACACAGTAGGTTCACTGATCTTTGTTGTCAGAACGACCTGTCCCATAGCGTTAATAAGGCGTAGCTCATCGGTTGGCTGAGCACCAAAGATCTGTATGTAGTCACGTGCCGGATTCGGTACTATACTTATCGATGTTTCAGGATGCAGATCTGTAACGGCAAGAGCGAATACTACTTTTACAACAGAGCATGTTGTGTCTGTGCACACCCACTGGTTCCGACGTTTCGCGCGGGTGTAGAGGCAAACTGTGTAGTTTCCTGCTCCGGTGAACACATGCGTTGGATTGTGCAGTGTGCTTGTATCGGCAGTGCCTGATGCCGGGTTGCCAAAGTTCCACAAGCGGGAAACCGTATCGCCCGTATTTGATACAATTGTGTCATAGAACGTAACGTCATAGCCCACAGTGTCGTAAGTGAAGCCGTAGGTACTGTTAAGCTTTCCGCATTTTGAATTGACAAAGGCAATGTCGCTCACCAGCACAGATCCTGATGTAGACTTATTGAACAGGAATTTCACCTTGCGGACTTTCTTTACGTTGATGCCTGTAAAGTCGCTTATCGGAATCCTGATGTTGTTGAACATCACTTTTGGCAGCAGGCTGGCGCTGGTGCCCGGCTGGTAGAAAAGTGCGTAGCTGTAATCGTGAACACGTTTACTGGCTACAGCGCCGGCTGAGTCTATCAGTTGTACTGTGAAGTCAAGGTTCTGTCCGGTTGTAACCTGATTGAATCGCTGCGCGGCCCTGAACTGAACAGCATCAATAAGCGACAGATCTTGTTGGGCGGCAGGGATATCGTTCTGGTAGTAGTCAAGCGTATCGTCCCAGCGCATACCCATTTGTGCAAGGCCTTTTCTTGATGTTGTGCCCCTGTGTGGTTCTTTAGCCTGTTGGGTCGCTACATTGCACATCGGAATTGCAAGCCCTCCTCCGCATATTCCTACGCCGGAAGTCACAAGGCCGGCCCAGGTAACCGCGCCGCCCATGGTGTTGGTCGTTTCGTTATCTACGGTGTCGGTCCTGTTTATATCAAGACGTTCCGTGCGGCCCGGATGGTAGGAAACAAAAACGTTTGTAGTGTCCAGTTGTGAAGTGACCGGCGGGATGATGTCACGTGTTTCAAGAATTGGAGCAAATTGCTGCTCTCCGCCCACATGTTGACGGAAAAAGGCAGCAGCATAAGTGTTGTATGCGTTCTTTTGTTTTGTTGTGTCAAAGCGTTTGTTAGTAGGCGAAGCCGGACCACAATGCGGGTCTGTGCTGGTGGCTCCCCAGTCGTCTGCTGTGCCCGCAATATAGGAGCCGGGTGTCCAAACTGTGTTGTAGAAATTGTGATTGGCGCCCATCATCAGTACATTGTACTTTGGCGCTTCGTCTGTTGTGTCGGTGTAGCGAACGTCATCATAGAAGTGAACACCTTGAAGGTCAGACACGTCGCCGTCGCAGTAAGGGGCAATGTTCATCAGAGCTATACCATTCAGCCACCTGCGTTGGAAGTCAACCGGAGCAAGCGTGATAACAGCTTTTATGCCATATGGACTGCCGAGAGATTTGTTGTAAAGAGCATTGAACACAACACCTTCTCCGCCGCGCGAGTGTCCCATAGTGCCCACGCGGGTCAGGTCCACCTTGCCTACGAACATGCCTGCCGCTCCCAGCGTTGATGGCGCGCCACCCGTGGTGCTCCAAGTTTTCCAAAGGTCCAGGTGTTTTTGTACAAGCTCTCCACGGCCATTCATTCCTGCGTCTGCAGTACTTGCGTCACGTGCATTAATGCCATTACAGGAAACAGAGATCACGATATACCCGTGGCTGGCCATAAAGCGGGCATGGTAGTCATATCCCTGAAAGCTCTCAATGGGCAAGCGACCGGTTGGGCATGGCCATGACAAAGACGATGAGTATGGAGGCGCTGCGTTGTAGCAAGTTGAGTGCCTGCCATGCAGCAGGACTATCACAGGGTAAGGCCCGCCCGGCAGACCGGTAGGGTAGTGTACCGATGCTCTCATTTCTACCGGACCTGCAGTAAACGTGGTAAGTACCGCTGCCGCATCACCGAGATTATATTCTGCCTTTGTTACAGCCAGAGTTCCTGCGATACCCGGATCAGGAGTTGTTTGTGCATCAGAGCTAAGCACCCCTGTGAGTAAAAGCAACAGTGCGCTGAAAAGAGAGGGGAAAATGTTTTTCCGCATTGGATAATTATGTTAATACGTTGAAGATAAATGCCCTGCAAAATTTAGCGCAGCTGACTTTTTTTCAGTTTGCCCAACTCCCAGCGGCGGCGGTCTGGCAGCGCTTCGGGGCGGCGGGCAAGCTGGCGCAGCAATGGGCGCGGGGCAAGGATGAGCGCCCGGTGTGCGGCGCCGTGGCGCAGCCGCAGCCACCGGTGACGGTGATCCTCGACCCACCGGCGACGCAAGTGGACATGGCCGTGGCCGATGTGATGGCGTCCTTGCATCCGCTGCTGGCGGGGATGGCGGAGCGCATGGAGGGCGTGCTGCGCCTGCACCT
>JACSRV010000013.1 GCA_014879545.1 Chitinophagaceae bacterium
AGGTATTTTTACTTCCAAACTATTCTCCCCCTCTTCCATAACCTTTCCTTCGGCAAACGACACAACAGGCTTCCCGGCCTTGTCCAACAATCGTGCTGATACCTTCTGGTCATCCACAAGATCGAAAGAAAATCTCACGGCATTCCTGATAGGAACCGGATAAATATGGTATTGAACCTTTCTGTTAGGTACGTCGATCACTCCAAGAGAGGTGTCCAAAAGGAATGTCGTAAGTGTAAGGAGCGTCTCCTTTCCAGAGAGTTCATTCAGTTCACTTAACCGGTAGATCTTCCATTCACTTGCAGCCAATGCTATATTGTGAGCCACCGGCACATAACCGTTCGCGAAGAAATGCATGCCGAATCCGGTGGGCGTACCATACCCATACTGAGGGTCCACATTACCGTCTTTACTGAAACGCAACAACACCTCTCTGCTGTTCTCTCCTTCACCCGCATTACGTCCTGCCCCTGATACCATGATCTTGCCCCCCGGCAAGATCAACATGTCATGCATACTGTTCTCATGATATGGGGCAATTGTAGCCACCGCCGTGCCCCTACCAAAGGCTGTATCCGGCACACCCCATGAAGTGAACGACGCGAGATAAATAGATTTTCGCCCCTCTGGCGAACGGCAGGTCCCACCGACTATTACCCTCCCATCTGATTGAAGTCCCATGTGGCTAACATCGGTGAGATCCATCTTGTCTGCCGGCATCGTCGCACTGCCGCCTATACCAAATAGGGTATCCCTGGTACCATCCGCATAATATCGGGTCAGAGAAATGGTGCGAACTCCTCCATTTTCATTTGCTGCCGCAATCAATAATTTGCCGTCAGCTTGCAAGCATACAGCGCTTACTTTGGTATTCCCCGGAATTGAATTGTCCGTGATAACACCTCCGCTTCCGAATGATGTTTCTTTATCTCCATTGTATTGCAGACGTGAGAGGAACATCGTCCATCTACCCTCTGAAAAGCATGACCCTGCAACCAGTATCTTTTCATCAGGCAGTACCGCAATACCTGCCGCATAAGATGAATCCCCCACTTTTATCTGCTGTACACGCGCAAGAAAATCATTATCCGGATCACCATTCCTGCCATACCTCGAAAGTGTAGCATGCGGTGCCCCTATTGAATCAATAGATGCTGCACCACAAAAAAGTACCCTGTTCCATTTGTCTATTGTAACTGCACGTGTTGAACAGTTGTAATAATCTTCAAACAATTGCCTCGATGACCGCGCGCCATTGTATGCATCATCATTCTCCCCGTTTGCAAATAAGCGTCCTGAGAAAAAACGCCCCTCGGTAGCAGTGAAGTATAGCAGCTTGCCATCCGGTTGACGAACAAAAATACTGCGACTTCCATTGGGTCTTATTGTTGTTGATCGCTTCACAGACACCTGCGAATTGCCGGCTATTGCAACAAGCAAAAACGAAAGGAACATTACATACTTCTTCATCGACGGTTGCATATTTTAGACAAATAAAAAACTTCAGTGCCGGTACACCCGGCACTGAAGTTAGGAAAAGCAATTTGAAGCGTTTATATATCGAGGCCGAATTTACGAGAGGTATCTTTGGCAATGTCATAGCCTGCATCTGCATGACGAATGACACCCATAGCCGGATCATTATGCAACACCCTACGCAAACGGTCTGCGGCGTCCTTCGTTCCGTCTGCAACTATTACCATACCAGCATGCAGCGAGTAACCCATACCCACGCCGCCACCATGGTGGAACGAAACCCAACTGGCACCACCGGCCGTATTGATAAGCGCATTAAGGATCGGCCAGTCGCCAACGGCATCACTGCCATCCATCATCGCTTCGGTTTCACGGTTAGGAGATGCAACCGAACCCGTATCAAGATGGTCGCGACCTATAACGATCGGTGCCTTAACTTTTCCGGTCCGCACGAGTTCATTGAAGAGCAAACCGGCTTTTTCGCGTTCACCCATTCCCAGCCAGCAAATGCGAGCAGGTAGCCCTTGGAAGGCAATACGATCTTTAGCCATATGCAACCAACGGTGCAGACCCGCGTTGTCAGGGAACAATTCCATCAGCGCCTTGTCTGTTGTGTAAATATCTTCCGGATCTCCACTAAGCGCAACCCAACGGAATGGCCCTTTGCCCTCGCAGAACAACGGACGTATGTATGCAGGTACAAAGCCCGGGAAATCAAATGCATTCGTAACGCCACGCTTGTCATGAGCCTGCCCGCGTAGGTTGTTGCCATAGTCAAAAGTAATAGCACCACGCTTCTGCAGCTCCAGCATCTGACGAACGTGTTTCGCCATCGTGTCCAGTGAGCGACTGGCATATTCCTGCGGATTAGCAGTCCGCAACACATTCGCCTCAGCCACGCTTAGTCCCTCAGGGAAGTACCCTATCAACTCATCATGGGCTGAGGTCTGATCCGTCAGCGAATCGGGCGTTATGTTACGATCGATCAGTCGCTGCAACAGGTCCACCACATTGCAGCACACACCTATTGAAACCCGCTCACCTTTTGCCTTAGCTTCCAGCGCCCAGTCTATACTCTCGTCAATGTTATTGGTCCACTTGTCCAGGTATCTCGTTTCTATCCTTTTGAGGATCCGCCACTCTTCCATCTCGGCAGCCAGACAAACACCCTCGTTCATCGTTATGGCGAGGGGTTGAGCTCCACCCATACCACCGAGCCCTGCAGTGACGTTGAGTGTCCCTTTCAGCGTTCCGCCATAGTGCTTGTCTGCCAGAGAAAGATAGGTTTCGTATGTTCCCTGAACGATACCCTGAGAACCAATGTATATCCAGCTACCTGCTGTCATCTGTCCATACATCATCAGTCCCTTGGCCTCCAGTTCACGGAAGTGTTCCCAATTCGCCCAGCGACCCACAAGATTGCTATTGGCTATAAGTACACGTGGTGCGTCTTTGTGTGACCTGAGAACACCAACAGGTTTTCCGCTTTGCACCATCAAAGTCTCATCTTCGTTCAGATCTTCCAGGCACGCCAGAATCTTATCGAAACTTTCCCAGTTGCGTGCTGCCTTCCCTATCCCACCATATACTACCAGGTCCTCGGGGCGTTCTGCTACTTCCGGGTCCAGGTTATTCTGTATCATTCTATATGCAGCCTCAGCTACCCAATTCT
>JACSRV010000012.1 GCA_014879545.1 Chitinophagaceae bacterium
GTGGTATCTACCGCCACCGTCACTGTCGCACTATCTATACATCCGTTCAGGTTGGTTATCACCTTGTAGTCACCGCTCATGCCGGTGATCGCTCCCGGAATTGTAGGATCCGATGCCGTCGACGTATAACCAAGCGGCCCTGTCCAACTCCACGTCTCACCCGCATAATCCGGATTTGAGTACAACAGCAACGAATTGCCCGAACATACCGGCGGGTTGTAGGTCGCCGTCACATATGGACGTTTCCTGATCATTACATGGGTACGTGCTGTATCCGAAACACTTCCGATTGTTTTTATTACATAGTACCATCCCGTGTCGGCCATGGTACTTGGCATCTTGAACGTATTTTGAGTTGCAGCAATCGTTGCTCCAACCAATCCAGGACCATACCACTCATAAGTAGCACCCAACGAATCTCCCACGCAATTCAATAATACTGTATCGCCTTCACAAACGGGTGTTGAATCAGTAGAATTGGTATAAGCACTATGACACGGCGGTATATACAAGTGTAACTCAAAGTGATTGCAACTGGCAGTGTCGGTACCGGTGATCGTATACGTGATCGCCGATGCGATCGCTGACAAAGTCAGATTCACTGATGTACCTGTAGTAGCAGACAGACCGGTTGCAGGAGACCATTTCCAGTTAGTCACCCCCCATTCTCCGTTTACTATCGTAAGTGGAATTGTAGGACTTGCAAAACCGCACCTGCTGAAGGTGTCATTCGGACCACCTGCAACAGAACCATTCACATCAAGTCGTGGTGCCTGAAATGCACTGTCTATCGCTGTTGAATCATTGAAATACCATGCAAATGAGATCGTTGTGCTATCACCAGGCGCCAGGTTACCCAAATTATACACAATGCCATACGCAATGTCCTGATTGATCGTGGTAGTATCAGGTGTAGATGTGTACCAACTGGCTGTAGCAGGAGTTGTACCTGCCCACATATCACTCAGCTGCACTGTGATTGCCGATGGCCAGCTCTGATAGATGATCGCCTTCGCACGGCAGTCCTTGGTGGCAATACCCGAAACGGCGTCTGGATGCACACCCGAAGGTGGTACTGCCTGAACAGCAACACGATGTTGCGCATCACCCTGATAAACTATATGATTGTCTGTTGGGAAAGAACCCGGGATCGTCACATCATTATCCGGATCCGCAGTAACCAGATAATACAACCCGGTAATTGGAGTAGCACCGGTATTCCTGAATGTCACATTCACAAGATCCCACGATGCGTTCGTGTCCACCCGGTTAGTAGTCCTTATCGCCAGTGTTCCTCCTGCAGCAGCATATGTTCCCGACCATGTTCCTATCGCATTACTTTGAAGATATGGACCAACCGCAGTTCCCGGATTATAAGCATAACCCACATTTGTACCTGTAAATGTGGTTGCACCTGCACCAAGTGCGAAACCTGCAGTGGTATAGTACGCATCACTACGGATACCATTCATCTGAATAGCCCAGCCATCAAAGGGAGTTCCTGGTAAAAAGTAAGCGCCGTAAAAACAGCAGTTGGTGCCACTCACGGGCGTCCCAACCGTCCAACCGTCATGTCCGGGATCGTAAGAAAAGTCTAAACCATTACCGGTTGGTGTCGTACCCGTCACCGGCGATGCATAACTCGTAAACGCCCCTGTATGCGAATGGTAACCCACCGGTACCGTCACAGCATTACCCCACGATCCGTTCGGAGCAACGCCAACTTCCAGCCACCTCCCCTGCAGAAATATCTGATCACTAACCAATTGGGCTTCTGCACTTCCACTCATCAACACTACGGCACACAATGCCGTCAAGAGTCTACGTATTTTCATATCAGACTGATCTGTTTTACAACAATTAATTCAATGCTATAGCTTTCCGCAAACTATAGACAGGTACAAACGCTTTAAAGATAGGTATTTTATTGTTAATAAATAATCCCTTTCCCCACGTTTTAAAAGGATTACACCAAACTATTAATTTCGGGTTACTATTTTGAGACAAATATTTTTATAAAAATTTGAAACAAATAACGATGTTATACCAACTATCACCTTCATCCAAAACAAAAGAGCCCCCTTATTCGGGAGCTCCTTGTACCGGCTGATGCACCGGTCGATTATTCATTTTTCTGAGAAACTATCTCAGAAGTGTCACATTCCCCGTTTTGCCAACCTGCTTTCCGGTGCCCGTCACGGCACTCACCTCATACACATACACACCCACCGGCTGAGGAACACCTTTATATGTTCCATCCCAGCCTGCGCTGCCCATCTGCGTCGATTCGTAAACCATCACACCCCAGCGGTCAAATATCCTGAAGTACTTCAGTACTGCCTGACCACGCAGATGTGGTTTGAACAGATTATTCACCGAACCCGGCGCAAATGCGTTCGGGATCGTGATCACCGACTCATCCGCTATGTTGATCCTGATCGAATCGCGGCTGATACAGCCCCACTCCGTTTCGCCCGTCAGCACATACTTCGTGCTCACCTCAGGCGATGCCAGCGGATTCGCTATGAACTTACCCGACAAGCCTCCCGATGGCGTCCAGCTGAACTTAGTACAGTTCGTAGATGGCTCTATCTGGTATGACTCACCCGGGAACAACTGTACCGAATCAGGCAGATGAAGTACAGCATTCTCTTTCACGTTGATGCGCACACTCGCCGTATCCGTACAACCATACATGTTCGTCGACACTACAAAATACTCCATGTTCGTCTCAGGACGTACGGTCACATTCGCCTTAGTTGTATTGTCCAGATACATCGATGGATACCACTTGTAATACGCTATCACATCAGGGTTCACCGCGCTCAGCAGCACAGAATCCCACGGACACACCGTTGTGTCTGCTGTCACCGTTACTGTTGGTGTCGGATTAACAACTACCCTTATAGAGTCCAACGCACTCGGACAGTTCGACACTGTCTGGTTCACCCAGTAGAACCTGATACCCACAACATCTGTTGCCGGTTTCGGTGGTGCTGTACTGCCGGCACCTCCTGCCGCCGATGTGTACCATAACAAATTACTACCCACAGCCTGCAGATAAGGCGCATCATAATATTGACAATAGGTCAGCCACTTCACCCATGGCGGAGTAGGCGTTTGATTCAC
>JACSRV010000235.1 GCA_014879545.1 Chitinophagaceae bacterium
CCTACTGCCTGATGCCCAATCATTGCCATCTTCATGTGAAAAGGAATACCGATTCTATCAGTACTGTCATTCATTGGCTACAGACCTCTCACTCTGTTTACTTTAATAAAAAGTATAAACACTTCAGTCCCGTATTCACCGGGAGGTTTAAATCTATCCTCATTCAAAAAGAGATATACCATCGTCAGCTTTCAAAATATATTCACCTAAATCCGGTAAAAGCAGGTGTAGTCAATACTCCACAGGATTATCCATACTCAAGTTATGGAGAAATCATTGGAGATCCAAAGAACACAGTAAAGATTATTGATGGTCGTGCTATGCGGTCTCTTCTTGGGAATCAAACAGGTGCAGCAGTCATACAGTACCGAAGATTTTTGGAGGAAGATCATTTGTTTGAATATTCGCCAAACTGAGCCAAGCGGAGCATTGCAGGAACTGAACGATTTTGATCTCAGTTCGAGTAAGAACAAGTGGGCTCCCCGACGAGGATTCGAACCTCGAACCTTGAAGTTAACAGCTTCCTGCTCTACCGTTGAGCTATCGGGGATATTCTGATTCAAATTCTGAAAGAGCTTAACAGCTTTCTGCTCTCCCTGCAGGTCTGCCGCTTCAGCTATCTCAGATATGAATTGTAAAGTGCTCCTACTTCCTGACTCAAAACGAAAACGTGATGAGCTGTATGATAAAACTGTCTATTCCGTGGAGAAACTCCACAACCGGATGATTCGTACGGATCACGACCTCGTCTTCCGGCTCGTTTTTGACAGGATATATTGTATCATTCTCGTCATAAAAATAGAATTGGTTTTTTGCAGCCTCAGCCTGGGCTCCGAGGATGAATGCGCTCTCCACTTCGGGGTCGCCGACATCGATCTTGTCATCGATCGGTAGGACGAGATAACTAAACTCCCCAAGGTTCCGCATGACGTTCGTTCCCTTGCCGTCGTTGAGAAGTACCGCAGATGACGGGAGAATTTTGACCGTCACGACTCCTGTGGTTTTTGCCCGTACCATGAGATTGCCGAAAAGTCCGATTTTTTTGTTATACCCCGGATTGGGGATACCGCCTGAGACGCGCACAAAGCCCAGTGAATTATCTATCTTCTTCTCGACAAAAATATTGATGAACGAGTCTTTGGTCACAAAATCAACGACCTCAAGCTGCTTGGGATCAAACTCAAGATCAAGCTGCACTGCATTGATCGGCCGCTCGATCCCGTCAAGGACAAGCTCAACCGGGAAAAGTTTACCCTGATAGACAGTTCTTTGAGATGCGATATTGAAATGTGCGGTTTGAGGCGGATGATAGAAAAATCGGGTGATGATAAAGTACTCTGCTGCCACAACCATGATTGATACCGCCGTGAAGACAAAAATAAACACCATATTCATGATCATCGTGGTGACTCCCATATTGTGACTTACCTTGAGATCGCGGGTACAATGATGACAATTTTTCCCCTGTCCCTGAATGCGGCACAGAAAACAAATCTTACGATCAGGAAAAATCAGCCACCAGACCGGATATGCAAGAAAAAGAAATAGTCCAAAGACACTAAAAAAATGGACAACAAGCCAGGCAAGAACTCCAAAAAGGAGTATTTGACCGATAATTTTCACTGTATTGGAGTATTTCATGGCTATGTATGATAGTACAATAGTATCGAAAAATCCTGTAGATTACAAACCGCATCCTCATTGAGATCACATCTAGTGTAGTCGGCGACTCCCTCACGCTCTGCCCTCCATTCTGACACCCACTCTTTTGCTCCCTCAAGCACTTCTTCAAAGGAGAGAGTGTTGTCCTCGTCCCTGTCATATTTCTGAATAAGCGGAGGAAGAACAGTTGTCAGCACTTGTTCGACAATCGGCAGAGATTGAATCGTCTCAAGGATACTTTGCGGCGTGGGGGTGGGAGTTGGTGACTGTGTCTGAGTTGAGTTTGATGATGAGGATTGTGTGCTTGGTGCCGGAGTTGGGGTAGGAGTTGCGGTCGCAGATGGGGCAGGTGTTGGTGTCGGCGTGGGAGTTGGGGTATTGGTCGGAGTTGGAGTGGGGGTAGGAATGAATACACAAAGAGAGGTATCATATGAGCAGTCAGGATTACAATTGAGGATTCCTACTGTATAGCCGACCGTGCTGCAGTCATTGCCGCCAAAATCCGGATCATCACAATCCTCCCCACCCTCTTTTGCACTGTTACCACAAATACTGATGCCCACACTGGCATTGATGACAGCAGAGCTTGTGAGCTGTGCATAAATTACAATACCCGATGTCAGAAGGAGGATGAGACTACAAAGAAGCGCAATCGTAAGGCGGGAAAATCTGATATTCATCCATGTCACAATATCGTTTTGCTAATCTTCATGATTGGTAGACTTTGCTTTTTTCGGCTTGCGGAGATTTATCTCGATATTCAAAAACCGCTTTGCTATCAAAAAGATCAGGATTGCACCCAGGACGTATAGTATCCGCTGTGGCCAGGGTTCATACTCTCTCCACATCGAAAGCAGTCTGAAATAGATGCCGTCAAGGGCGCTCCCGGGAACAGTCGTGAAATACAGCTTTGCCGCTGCGGCCACTCCGACCTGCGTTGTCCCGTCGTTGCGTTTGGCCATGGGGTATCCTTCGATATACGCGAAGTACTTACCCGGTTGAGTACGGATCGGAAGATTGAGGCGGATGGTCACCTCCTGAGACTCTCCTCCTTTGAGTCTGAATTTTGCCGGTGAAAACTCAAACCAATTCTCATCAGGCATAAGCTCGGGTTGTTTATTGTGATATGCTACTCTGACGCTGTAATCCGACTCAACATCTCCGGTATTAAATACCGTAAGTGAGGGAAGTGAATATATGGTTCCCGGCTTCAAATCTTCATCAACAACGATCTTGCCCGTGCCGACGCCAACTCCTATTTTGGCATATGAAGAGTGCGCGAAATACCCGAAAGCTACAATGAAGGAAAGAACCAAAAACACATGCCTCATGTGAAAGATTATATACAAATTGCAAAGAGTTTACCAGAGATCATGCACTGCATGATCCCTGGTAAGCAGACGGATCCGTTATGGAAGCGCCGCCTGCACTGTCACATCAACACTTTGTTGCGTGTAGGATGATG
>JACSRV010000080.1 GCA_014879545.1 Chitinophagaceae bacterium
TATTATGGCGCTCAGTTTCATAGTAATCTAAATTAATACTGTTCTTGAAATTAAGAAATGTGTGATAAAACCGGCAGAGTTATTCATTTGATGCCGCCGGGTCCCGGCTGCGCTCACGACTATGCGAGGAGACCCTGCTGGGACAAGTAGCGGCGATGATGTACCAGTATCTGCTCAAAGAGCAGTACTCATCATTTCATCACCACTTCTTTCTCTCTATCACCTGCAATAACATTCCTATTGTTACGGGAATCTTATGGTGGTTGATCGATTCAGGAAAGAGCCAGCCGGCGCCCTCGGGGTCGAAGTGTTGATCGAAGTCGAATTCCGAAATATCTACGTTGTAGCGTTTGCTGAAGGCAAGTATGTATTCGGCTGCGTCGTCTCCGGTGATGCCTATATGCTTTTCAATGTCGGTGTTCAGATCATAGTGGTCGCCTTCGTCGCCACTTCTGTCTATGGTGAACAGTATCAGGTCGTTGAGCAATTGTGAACTCATTACAGGGCATTTATCGCACAAAGCTAATTAACTACAAATCGCTATTTTTAAAAAATGGTAGGATTTGTTATTTGCGCTGTTATCATTTTTCTGGCCGGCAAACGTCTTTCGTACTATGGCGATGTTATAGCCGATCTCACAGGTCTGGGCAAAGCCTGGATCGGGCTTATACTTATGGCATCGGTCACATCGCTTCCCGAGCTGATGGTTGGTATCAGTTCCTCGGCCGTTGTGGGCAGTCCCGACCTTGCTGTAGGTGATATAATGGGCAGTTGCGCATTTAATCTGTGCATCCTTGCCGCTATGGACGCCTTCGTTCCTTCGCACAAGAGTATTTTTTCTCTTGCTTCTACCAGTCATATATTGGCCATTTCTCTGGGCATCATGCTGTTTGCAGTGGTAGGTGCAGCACTTTTTCTTCCTGCCGAAATTGTGGTTTTGCCATGGCTGGGTGTTACCAGCATTTTGTTTCTGGTGATCTATGTTGTTTCTATCAGGTTGCTGTACTCCTATTCTCAGAAAAACCAGACAGCCGATAATGGTCCTGAACATGCTCACAACATTTCGCTGAAACGAGCAGCCGGCATGTATGCGTTGTTTGCAGTTGTGGTAATAGCAGCGGCACTATTCCTTCCGCATTTTGCCGAGCAGGTTGCGGAACAGACCGGACTTGGCAAGAGTTTCGTAGGTACGCTCTTTCTCGCTGTATCTACATCTTTACCCGAAATAGCAGTATCACTGGCCGCGGTGCGAATGGGGTCTATAGACATGTCTATCGGCAACCTTGTGGGCAGCAACATTTTCAATATTGCCATACTGGCTCTCGATGATGTATTCTACACCAAAGGGCATTTGCTCAAAGACGCCGCCGATTCGAATATGATCTCTGTGCTGGCAACCATTATCATGTCTGCGATAGCTATTGTAGGTCTTACTTATCGCCCTACTTCAAAGAGGTTTCTGCTTGGTTGGGATGCTTTGCTGATGCTTATCGTATATTCTACCGGCCTGGTATTACTATACCAATACAAATAGAACAGGCCCTGAGTAAATCAGTTACCAATGTGTCAACTTCACATGATCGGAGACCGCACCGGATAGCTGCAGGACATAGTTTCCGGTAGCAAGTTTTTCGGCGGGCACCTGCAGGGTTGATCCTGTGCTGCGACCTTGCCACAATACACGACCGGTCATATCTACCAGTGCAAGTGCTGTTTCTTCGGGCAGGTTGTCTATCTGCCAGTATTGCCTTGCGGGATTAGGTTGAATGCGGTAGTTGCCCCGGTCTATACTTCCTGTTGATAATGTGGCGTCCTTGGTCACTGTTCCCAATACGCGCATCACTGTCCATACGTTGGTGTTGAGGAACACACTGGTCACGGTCTGCGGCCAGTCGAATGAAAATACCTGGGTGTCTATGCTGTTGTACACTTTGATGAACGTATCAATAGTACCGGCTCTCAGATGCACCTCTACCGGAGTGCTGAAATGATTGGTATAGGTGGAACAAGACTGCGACTGCATCAGCTTCACATATACCGTGCTGCCGACCTGGTTCCATGTGGCGCGATAGATGGGATAACCGCGACCATAGATCCACTGATTGAAAAAAGTATCGAGGTTAAAACCGTAAACGCTTTCAGCTATAGCTTTGAAATCGGCAGTAGAGGCATTGCCAAAGCTGTGTGTGGCCTGGTATTGGCGCAGCACTTTGAAAAACAAACTGTCTTCAGGCGCCATGTAGCGGAGTGTATTGATGTAGATACTTGCCTTCTGGTACTGGTTCACGGTGAAGAGACTATCGCTGGTTGTTGTGTCGGTTATATAACTTCGGCCGCATGCTTTGGTGAGTGCCGCTGAAAGTTGGGACATACGGTGCGTTCTTGCCTTTTCTTCGCTCCAGAACTTTGCGAGGTACAGATGTTCGCTGAAAGTAGCGAAACCTTCACTCAGCCACATATCGCCCCAGGTACGGTAGGTTACATGGTCGCCAAACCACTGGTGCATCAGTTCGTGTGCAATGGTTGTGGTATTGGTGACACCTATTGTTGTCATTGTCTGGTGCTCCATACCTCCGGTCAACGTGGTGAAGCACATGCCGTATTTCTCTTGCCAGAACGGATAGCGCCCTAACAGTGATGAGAAATAGTCGATCATGAGACCCACGCTGTCAAAATTGGCTTTGTAGAGCGGATTGAAAGTCGCGGTATCCATGAGGAAATTCTGGATGAGCATTGTATCCGGGCTACCCGTGAAATGCAGGGTAGAGCGGAATTCGGAATATTTTGCAACAGCAATAGAGATGAGGTAGTAATCAATAGGGTAGTTGGTTTTCCAGTGGTAGGTCCAGTAACCCGGTGTGGTGGTCATGTCCACATTCACCAGTCGGCCGTTGCTGCCGTCCATCACATTCTGGGGCACGGTCACAAACATATCTACTGAATCGGCCTGGTCGTTTACAGACTGCTTGCACGGCCACCAATTGAGTGCCACCCATGGGTCGCTCACGGTGTACACCATGTGGGTGCCGCCTGTTGAAACAGCGTGTGTGATTCCGTTGAAGAAACCGGTTCCTGTAGGCGGCATGCCGTGGTACCAGATCTTTGCAGTAAACATGCTGCCTGATGTGAGTGCAGCAGGAAGTGTGATGCGACGCACAGAAGAAGTGCCTGTCACGGGCAGTGTAGCTCCGTTCACCTTTGCCGAATCTATTACAAATGTGTTTGCCAGTTCAAAGACATAGTCTGTCATAGAAGCAGCCGTTACCTGCGCAGTTGTAGTAAGGCAAGAGGGGTTTATGTAAATAGAAGTATCTGTCACGCTCAGATCGAAACGCAGATGTTTTATATCATAATCGGCTTCGCCCGGATCGGCCATTGTGGTCTTGGCGGCGGCACGTGCAGCGCGCTTCTTATTGTCGGCGCAGGGGTTGCCACCGTGGGCGTATGATAGCATTGCCCCAAATAATAGCGCGAGTATAACGAGCAGATTCTTCTTCATAAACGATTCTTTTTTGCAGCCCTTTGCGGGGATAGCAAACATGATATAAAGTAGCAAATTAACGATTTTAGGTGAGAGCATCATTAGTTCGTGGGTCAGAGAGAGTTCACGTTTTGTGAACTTTTCTTTTTATCTTTGTTACACCACCATGAAAGTGCACCTCATAAAAAAGCAATCGTTAGAGGAATATTGTGCCCGCAATGCAGGCAGCAGGATACCCTTCAACATCTGGTTGAACATCGTTCGATTTGTTGATTGGGAGGATCCGGAAGATATTCTTTCTACATTCCGAACAGCAGACCTGATCGGCAATGGAAGCAATAGGGTTGTCTTCAATATAGGTGGCAACAACTACCGGATGATCTGTAAATACGCGTTTGGCAAACAACAGGTGCACCTTTTTGTTTGCTGGATAGGCACTCATGCTGAGTACACGAAAGTATGCGCAGCCAATAAACAGTATAGGGTTAACCAATATTAATCAGGAAGAAATGGAAACACTGAAGTACAAGGTGATCAAGACTAAGAAGCAATACAACGAATACTGTGCTGCATTGGAAGAACTTACTGACCTTTCTAATAAAAAGAAAGAACAACAAGAAGAGATAGAATTACTCTCATTCCTTATTGAAAAATGGGATGAAGAGCACAACTCATTCACTGCGGTCGATCCGGTGAGCCTGCTCAAGTCTCTTATGACCGAACATGGTATGAACGCCACAGATCTGGCCACATCGCTGGGTGTAAGCAAAGGTCTTGTCTCTGATATTCTTCACTATAAAAAGGGGATGTCGAAAGAGGTGATAAGGAATTTAGCGGTCCTGTTCAAGGTATCACAGGAAGCATTTAACCGACCATATAAATTGAAACTCGCTTTGAATGCACATTTGAGGAACGCAAGCGTTATGAACACTACCAAAGTACTCAGCACCAACCACTGATCTACAACGCCATTATCTTCTCCACCACTTGTGCATCATCGGGTCGCAGCCAGTGCATCTCGGGGTCTTTCCTGAACCAGGTCAGCTGACGCTTGGCGTAGTTGCGGCTGTGTTGTTTTATTTTTTCTATTGCCTCCGGCAGCGTGCAATTACCGTCGAAGTACTCAAACAGCTCCGCATAGCCTACTGTCTGCAGGTTCTTTAGTTGGCGATATGGCAACAACGCGCGCACCTCACTTTCAAGCCCTTGCTCCATCATGGCATCAACACGTTGGTTGATACGGTTGTATAGTATCTCCCTCGGCAGTTCCAGTGCCACCTTCACAATGCGGAACGGGCGTTGTTTGCGGCTTTGTGTTCTGTATTGTGTGATGCTGGTGCCGGTGGTGCGCACAAACGATAAAGCCCGTATCATACGTGCCGGGTTCTGTATCTCGCCGGTAGCATAAAAAGTAGGGTCTTCTTCCTCTACGGTTTTTTGCAGCCACTCCATACCATTTGCAGCGTAGGCATCTTCAACGGTTCTAACCACCTCCGCGTCTGTAGCCGGCATCTCATCGAGGCCGTGGCAAAGCGCGTCTATATACAGACCGGTGCCGCCACACACCACAGCGGTATCGTGTTGTTGCAATACCTGATCTATGTAGCCAAGTGCAAGTGTTTCATAATCGGCTGCGGAAAGATTCTGTGTGACCTCGTGCGAGTCTATGAAGTAGTGCCTCACAGTGGCCAGTTCAGTGGCATCGGGTTTTGCGGTGCCTTTGGTCATGCCCTTGTAGCATTGCCTGCTATCGGCCGATATGATGGCGGTGCCCAGCCGTTGTGCCAGTGCAATGGACACAGCTGTCTTTCCCACGGCGGTGGGTCCGGCTATGATATAGACTGTTTTTTTTGTGTGCACTTGTTTGGACCTTACAATAAACCCTGCCAACAGGTGTGCTGCAGCAGGGTATTGAATTAAATTGAAACTTACTTATTAAAAATCGCTGCCGCTATCGTCAGTATACGTTTCTTCTGTGCTCTCACTCTCGCCTTCTCCCTCGTCGCCAAAACCTTCTGCCATCTCATCGGCACCCAGGTCGTATTTCTCCTCAATCTCCATGATCTTATCCGCGGCAACACCCTTTATGCCATACTGTGCGGGTGCAATTCCTTCTTTGCGCAGCACAAACGGATATACCCTGCGGTACACCTCTTCCTTGCTCACACCTATCAATTCTACCAGGAATGTCCACTTGCGTGCAGGATCATATACGTACACAAACTTCTGATCGGGCAGGCTGATGAGTGCCGACACCGGTGTCTTGATCATAGAAAGGGCGGGTGCATCTTTTTTGTTCACCAGCACTTCTGAATTCAGTTCGCGACCGCGCTGCCATTTTTCATTGCTTTCGTAAAAGGAAGCGGAATGTTTTCCGTCAAACTCAAATGCTTTGACGATGCACTGGTGCATGTCCATAAAAGTCTGGTTGCCCTGGATCTCAATATCCCGGTACGTCTGATCGTCTTCTTCCCAATAAACTCTGAAACGGAGTATAGCCATTGTAGGTATTTCGTAGGTTGTATTAAAACTAAAAGACTATTTGCGGTGCAAACGGTCATTTATAATGTAAAATTAGCGAATGAGTAGCTGATTTTTCAATCGGCCCGCCGAAAATAGAGAATATTATCGGTGAGGGGCGCTTACCACCGCATGCGCCGGGTATTCCAGATGCGCAGCATGATGAATGCAAACAACATACCGCCCAGGTGCGCGAAGTGCGCAATGTTATCGCCGGCTGAATTCTGAATGCCTGAAAACAACTCTATCGCAGCGTAGATAGCCACAAACCACTTGGCCTTAATGGGCATGGGCGGGAAAATGAGCATAAGCTCCATTTCGGGGAAAAGGTAGCCGAACGCAAACAACAACCCGAACACAGCACCCGATGCGCCCACAGTGGCCTCATTGACAAGGGCGGTATACTTCTGTTGTATTAACTGGATGGACTGTTGGGCGCAGTCGGCACAACCGGGATTCTGCAACCAAAAAGTGCGGATGCGGGAAAAAAGGTCTTCAGAGAACGATGTCTCTTTCAAAAATTGAGTGTAGCCGCCTATGGTTGGGTTTTCCTGATAGTGAACAAAAGCAGTATTTATATGGTGAAACTCGTAGCCCAATACCGAAAGGTGACACAATGCCGCACCCACGCCGGTAATGAGGTAAAACATCAGGAAGCGCTTGGGGCCGAACACATTCTCCAGTATTGACCCGAACATCCAGAGCGCGAACATATTGAAGAAAATGTGGGCGAAGCTGGCATGCATAAACATGTGCGTGAACAACTGCCACCATTTGAAGTAGGGGGAATCCCAATAGTGCAGCGCCAGGTACATATCACCTTTTTCTCCCAGCACATTTTGCGCCAGAAAAAACAGAACATTTATAATGATGATGTTCTTAACGATGGTGGGCATCTGAGAGAAGCCGCCTTGCCTGGAATTGAACATTATGCAAATGTAAAAACAATCGGTGCATCGTTCATCAGGAGCAACAAATATGGGTCGATAAACAGTATCATCGAGGTCATATTTAACTAAGCACTAACTTTACTGTTCTCAACACTTATTCATCGTCTTTTGAGGTACAGCAACATAAACGGCAAGTTAGTTCCCGCGGCAGAGGCATCCATTCATCCCGACAACAGCGCATTCAGGTATGGGGTTGGGCTGTTCGAGACCATGCTGGTGCAACATGGCCTTGTTAGGCATATGCAATATCACATGGAGCGCCTGGCCGATGGTATGCACAGGCTGCATTTTGCTATTCCCAGGCGGTTCGACAGCACATTTTTGCTGAAAGAGGTGCACCGAACAGTGGAAAAGAACCAACTGCTACCTTTGTGCCGGGTGCGCCTGCAAGTGTTTGCCGGCAGCGGGGGCATTTTCGGCCCCGACGATCAGGCCCCGCAATATGTGATTGAGTGTTATCCGCTGGAGCCCGACGCCATAACTTTCAACATAAACGGACTGGTAGTTGGTATTTATACCGATTCGGTAAAATGTGCCGATGCCTTTAGCGATCTGAAGTCGAGCAACGCGTTGGTGTATGCTATGGCAGGCCGGTATGCAAAGACAAATAAATGGAATGACGCCCTGATTCTGAATCAGCATGGAAATGTGATCGAGAGTGTCATTGCCAATCTGTTTATTATTCAGGGCAACCACATTATAACACCTCCGCTCACCGAAGGTTGTGTTGCCGGGGTATTGCGTCGACACCTGCTACACACAATGCCTGAAATTATTGAGCAACCAATTACGGAAACTGATCTTCTTAATGCCGACGAGGTTTTCCTCACTAATGCAATTCGCGGAATCAGATGGGTGGGGTTGATAGGCGACAAACGATATCACAATAACAAGAGCAGACTATTAGCTGCCGACGCCGGTCTGCTATAACAGCACGGGCTTTTTCTGTTATATTTGTATTGGTCAAAAAACACAACGTCTATGAAAAAGATAGTCCTTCTTGCCGCTTCTGTCCTGTCTCTGGGAGTTGCCGGCCGCGCCCAAATGGGTTATGGAGTTGAATTGGGTTTCAACTCGTCGAACTATAATGTGGTTTGGCAGGGTGTGACGAAGGGCACCGAATTCAGAAATGGTGGCCGCATAGGTGCCATGGCCGATATGGCCCTGAACGACAACCTGTTCTTTCAGCCGGGCTTGTTTTATGTCACCTCAGGTTACCGCACCAATATTCCGGGAGGTTATCAGCAGTACACTTTCAGCTCGCTGGAGGTGCCCATGTACCTGCAATACAAAATAGGCATGCTGGGAAGGAATCGCGTATTTCTTGGCGCAGGTCCTTATTTCGCTGTTCATACCGATGGTAATGTGTATCTCCACTCCGGCAGCATCAGTTCGCGTGCCGATCTCCTGCTCGGCTCAAAAGTGGGCGACCAGTACAAGCCGATAGATCTTGGTGCGGGTATCAATGTTGGTTACCAGATCACACAGGGATTGTTCTTACGTCTGCGCTCGCAAATGGGTATCCTGAACGCCTACCCGGGACCTGACGACAATACCAAGATAAAAAGCTACAGTTTCTGCGTTTCAGCAGGCTACAGTTTCTATTCAAGAGATAAAAGCGGCCGTTTGCTGATCAACAGAGACCGAAGCAAGCAACAGAACAAGCGCAGGTAATCAGCCTATTATGCATTTGAATAATTGTGTTTTGTAGATTTTAACACTTTACCCACACAACCTATTCAAAAAATCGTTACATTTGCATCCGACTTTTAAACTGTAGCGATATGTTTGTGATAAACCGGAAATTTAAAAGGAACTTCTTAGTTCTTGCTTTGCTTGCGGTTGGTTTCACTGCCAATGCGCAAAACAAAAAGTACATTACTGACCACAGACTTTTTGCCACCATCCTGGGTGAGCATTACGGTATTCCCGCGTCGGTGATACTGGCAGTAGCCGCCGTAGAATCTTCGGGCGGGGCCGGACCGGTGGCCAAGGTGCTGAATAACCACTTCGGAATTGTAGGGAAGAATCAGTATGTGAACCATAACGGCAATAAAAGCCGCTACAAACAATACGACAACGAATACGCTTCTTACTTAGATTTCTGCGATATGATATCGCGCAAGAAGTTTTATAAGAAGCTGAAGAACAACGACAACCCGAAGTTGTGGATCAAGGCGATGAGCTCTGCGGGTT
The DNA here is from genome assembly GCA_014879545.1 of Chitinophagaceae bacterium. Taxonomy (GTDB): domain Bacteria; phylum Bacteroidota; class Bacteroidia; order Chitinophagales; family Chitinophagaceae; genus Nemorincola. Next base: position 9,148 of record JACSRV010000080.1, read on the forward strand.
ATTCTGAGAGTCCTCAGGAATGGGAAGACAAGATCATGAGTGTTATGTTGTCGAACAAGCTCTGAACAACTTAATATTATCTACCGGCATCAGTCATTACTGGTGCCGGTATTTTTATGTTTCAGAACAAGAGCCTCGAAACAGAAAATGATCTCTTCGGCAATATTGGTGTTGTAGTCGCCCACGCGTTCGAGCCTTCTTACAATAGATGCCAGCTCCAAAAGCGACCTTGTTTTATCAGTGTTCGCCTTTATCTCTTCTACAATAATGTCAATGCCCTTGTTATGCATCAGGTTGAGCTGAGTATCCATTTCAAACACCTCATGTGCCGATGACGGATTGGATGTCATCAATGCAACAACATTCTCATTGATCATTTCGTTGGCAATATGGAACATCTTTTCCAGTTCCAGTTTCTCCATCAGCCCCTTGCTGTATGGCTCAGGCAGCTCTATCACATTGTAGGCAATATTCTTGGCATAGTCGCCCATGCGCTCCAGGTGAGAATTGATCTTGAAATACGCGAAGACTGTGCGCATATCGTTAGCAACCGGGTTGTACAGCGCCACAATGTTCTCGCACATTTTGTCGATCTTCAATTCCATTGCATTGACACGCTTCTCGTTGTGCAACACTTCCTTCGCCAATGTCTTATCAAGATCCATCAGCGCCGAACGGCTCTTTTTCAGTTGGCTTTGCACCAGTACTGCCATTTCCTGCAACTCGGCTTTAAGATCGCTGAGTACCTGCTCTAAATGTGTCATGTTGAATTACTTTTTTGTTTGAACGATGTGGTGTCTTCCGAATTGGTTGTGCATTATCCGAATCGTCCGGTAACGTAATTTAATGTTCTTTCTTCTTTCGGGTTGGTAAAAATTGTGGTCGTGTCATCAAATTCCACCATCACACCCATGTAGAAGAAAGCAGTCCTGTCGCTCACACGGGCAGCCTGCTGCATGCTGTGTGTCACAATAACGATAGTGTATTGTTTCTTCAGCTCGAAGATCAACTCCTCTATCTTAGAAGTAGAAATGGGGTCGAGAGCTGACGCCGGTTCGTCCATAAGCAGGATGGATGGAGCTACAGCCAGTGCCCGTGCTATACACAACCTCTGCTGCTGACCGCCCGACAATTGCAGAGCGCTCTTGTTCAGTTTATCTTTTACTTCGCTCCACAACGCTGCGCTTTGTAAAGATGCTTCTACTATGCCCTCTATCTCCGAGCGGGAAGAAATACCATTCACTCTGAGACCATACGCTACATTCTCGAAAATGCTCTTCGGAAACGGATTGGGTTTCTGAAACACCATACCCACCTTCTTGCGCAGGTCTTCTACATTTACGTTGCGTGCGTAAATGTCGGCACCATCTATCATTACGCTACCTTCAATTCTGCTGCCATCAATCAGATCATTCATCCTGTTGAACAGACGCAGCAATGTAGACTTGCCGCAACCTGACGGGCCAATGAACGCAGTGACAGAGTTTTTCTCCATCGCTATGTTGATATTCCTGAGCGCCTGTGCCTGTCCGTAGTAAAAGTTGAGATCCTTCGTTTCTATCTGCGCCATTATTTCTTGTATTTTTTGTTGTAATAAGCTCTTACAACGTTCGCTATAATATTTGTGAACAGCACTATCATTACCAGCACCAGTGCCGTGCCAAATGCAACCGGCCTCGCCTTTTCAATATTTGTTCCGCTGGTTGCCAGAACATACAGATGGTAGGGTAGTGCCATCACCTGATCAAAGATGCTGTGTGGCAGCTTTGGCAGGAAATAGGCAGCTACTGTAAATAGTATGGGAGCTGTTTCGCCCGACACGCGGCCTATGGAGAGAATAAGACCGGTTATGATGTCGGGGAGAGCTATAGGCAATATAACTTTTTTGATCGTGTACAATTTGCTGGCACCCATCGCGTAACTGGCCAGTCGGTAGTTGTCGTCAACTGCTTTCAATGCTTCTTCGGTAGTGCGGATGATGACCGGCAGTACCAGGAGGCCCAATGTGAGTGAGCCCGCAATGATGGAATCTCCGAATTTCAGTTTGTTCACGAAGAGCGCCATACCAAACAGACCGAACACTACCGACGGAACACCCGCGAGGTTGTTGGTCATGAGCTGGAGGAAACTCTTCACTTTTCCTTTCTTCATGTATTCATTCAGGTAAATAGCCGAGAACACACCCACCGGGAAAGCGAATATGAGGCTACCGGCTATAAGCACTAATGTACCTACTATAGCAGGGAAAATGCCGCCCTTTACCATTCCCTCTTCGGGCGACTTGGTAAGGAAGTCCCAATTGATAACACCTATGCCGCGCGATACTATGAAATAGAGAATAGCAACGAGTATGAACACAACCATCATGCTCATTGCCCTGAAGATCCAGAAGTATATACTTTGCTTAATTCTTTTGGTGTCTGCCATCTCTACTTACTTTTCTTTTTTAACGCCACCTGTACATAAACGTTCAGCACCATTGTCATGAGGAACAGTACACAACCCAGCGCGAACAAAGCACTATAGTGCAGTCCGCCGGCCGACGTCTCGCCGAGCTCAGCCGCAATAGTTGCGGGTATGGTACGCACGGGTTGTAAAAATGTTGTAGGCATGTTGGATGCATTTCCGGTAACCATCAACACCGCCATTGTTTCGCCAACGGCGCGGCCCACACCCAGAATGATGCCTGCCCATATGCCAGACTTGGCGTAGGGGATCACCACGCTGCGAATGGTCTGCCACTGAGTTGCGCCCAACGCCAGACTTGCTTCGCGCATATTATTCGGTACATTCCTTATGGCATCTTCGGCAATAGATATAATGGTTGGAAGTGCCATTATGCCGAGCACAATGCTACCGGCAAGTGCGGTCTCACCCACATCTATATGACATACCTTCTGTACCATAGGTACGATAACAATCAGACCAAAGAAACCAAACACAACACTTGGAATCCCCGCCAGCAACTCTATCACAGGCTTCATTATCCTGCGCCACACTGGGTGCGCTATCTCTGCCATGTATATAGCTGTTACCAACCCGAAGGGAAGCGCCAGCAATATGGCACCAAGGCTCACCATGAGGGTACCGAGTATCAACGGTAATATACCCATCTGCACAACGGGGCGTGCAGTGGGCAACCATTCGCGGCCCTTTACAAATTCGTAAAGACCCATGGTGCCTACTTTGATCTCTTTGCCGTTGAATTTTTTCGCGATGTTCTTTTTAGGAAAATACGCAAGTACTGATGGATGATTGACAATATAATTGTTGATGCAGGTATCCATGTACTCGAGATCCGAACCTATCTGTTCTTCCGAGTAATACTCACTGATGTCGTCGATACTGAAAAGTTGAATTGCGCTATCGGCACCTCCCAACTCTTTCCAACTGATGATCTTCTGGTCAAAGATGTTTTTGATGTCCTTGGGTGCAATGCTATTCACAGTGTTCCTGCTATTCACAACAAGAACATATCCATCTTCCAACAGGCTTTTTGAAAATACACCCGAACCTTCTTTGAAAAGGAAAATAATAATGAGCAGCACCACGATACTTGTGATGAAACTGCTCACTGCCAACACACCCACCTGGAAATTATTCAGTATCTTCTTGATCATATCCTCTTATTGATTAAGGGGGTGAAATACCCCCTTAATTCTACTTCTTAAATGGCTATGAAGCCCACCTTGTCTACTATCTTTTGTCCTTCTTTAGAAAGTATAAAATCTATGAAAGGTTTTACCTTTCCTTCATTGGTTGTGCTATAATAGAGATACAGTGGCCGTACCACAGGGTACTTCCCGGATCGTGCGTTCTCACGGGTCGGTTCTACATAATTTTTTCCGTCGTAACTCACAGCGAGTTGACGAACTTTCGGGTTGTCGTATGCCATACCAATGTAGCCAATCGCGCCTGCTGTCTGCGCAACACTCTGGACAATTGCGCCTGTTGCTGGCATAGAAAGTACAGAAGAACCGAAGTTCTTTTTGTTCATCACGTGGTCTTTGAAGAACTCGAATGTACCTGAGCTGCTTTCGCGGCTGTATGCTACTATGTTCATATCAGCACCACCCACTTCTTTCCAGTTTTTTATTTTTCCGGTGAAGATACCTTCCAGTTGTTCGCGTGTAAGTTTCGTTACTTTATTAGACGGATTTACAATCACAGAAAGCGCGTCATTTCCTATTACTACTTCTTTTACCTTTTTACCTGCATTCGTTAATTTGATCTTCTCCTCCATTTTTATCTTCCTCGAAGATGCAGCGATATCTGTTGTATTATCAACCAATGATGCAAGACCCACTCCCGATCCGCCACCGGTCACAGAAACTGTGCCCTTGCCTGATTTGTTGAAGACAGATGCCTCTTCCTGAGCTATGGGCAGAATGGTGTCACTACCTTTTACCTTAATGTTCTGTGCGTTGGCTGCTACCGAAAGGAGCAGTGCAAAACCTAATGCTACTTTTTTCATTTTTCAGTTGTTTTTCTTGTTATTTAAAATTGTCGGGAAACATGGCTGCTGAACGAGTTGTGCGACAAGATCACCTTTATAGGAGCAGAAGAACATTGGCGTATTGCTGACTGTAGTTGATGGGTCTGTTGCCCATGTGCAGTACTTGTTGTCGGGACGGTTGGTAAATATTGAATTACCGTCTCCGGACACTGCAGTCTTTAGTGCTAATACCTTAATAATCAAGTTTCCGATCTTTGTCTTATCAATCGTTTTTCCAAATGCATGTAACAACTGAGATATTTCTTAGCGAAACTACGCTTGCAGATTAACCCTGATGTTACTTTTGTTTTGCAAAATTGTTATTCAGGCATGTCTTCATTGTTACCGGCATATTAAGAAATTGTTACCAAGCCGCAGATTGTTGTAATTGTGCTAATTACGCTCTCAATTATCCGTACATACCTTAGTTATCTTTTGAGACAGAAACGGCTGCGGCTTTACACAGAAAATTCCGCCGGAGGCGTAAAAATTTTTTTTCTGCCATAATGCCGTCATAACTTCACAATTACTTTCAATACAAACCGGAATATGGTACTTGTAAAAGATATAATAAACGCTATTGAATCGTTCGCCCCTACGGTTTATCAGGAGAGTTATGACAACAGCGGGCTTCAGGTAGGCGATCCGCTGGCTGTGGTGACCGGTGTTCTGATCTCGCTTGATGTAACAGAAGAGATAGTGGAGGAGGCCCTTTACCGTGGTTGTAATATGATTGTGGTGCACCACCCGCTGCTTTTTTCGGGGCTAAAGAGGATCACAGGTAAAAATTATGTGGAGCGTGTGGTCATAAAAGCTATCAGAAACGACATATCTATATATGCAGCCCATACCAACCTTGATAACGTACAGGCAGGGGTGAACGCACGTTTTGCCGATAAACTTGGTTTGACCAACACGCGGATACTTGCTCCAAAATCCGGAATACTGTCAAAATTATATACATATGTACCCGTGAATGCTGCTCATGCCGTGCGCGATGCCTTGTTTATTGCAGGTGCCGGGCATATAAGCCGGTACAGCGAATGCAGTTTTAATACCACAGGTACGGGTACTTTCCGGCCCGGCGACGCCACGAATCCGGCTATTGGGGCACCAGGGGGTCCACGGGAACATGTGGAGGAGGTAAAAATCGAGGTGCTGGTGCCGGCGCATGCTAGAGCCGCCGTCATGCACGCACTCAAAACCAGCCACCCGTATGAAGAGGTTGCCTGGGAGATGATACCTATATCTAATGCAGCCACAGAAATAGGAGCCGGAATGATAGGCGAGCTGCCTCAACCCATGTCAGAGATCGATATGTTAGCGCTGGTGCGCGAACGGATGAAAACCGGCTGTATCAGACATACGGCACTTTTCGGTAAACAAATTAGTAAGGTTGCAATATGTGGCGGATCGGGAAGCTTCCTGTTACATGACGCAATTGCGGCCGGAGCCGATATATTTATTACAGGCGATTACAAATACCATCAGTTTTTCGACGCCGAGGGGCGCATTATCATAGCCGACATAGGGCATTACGAGAGCGAGCAATTCACCTCCGAAATATTTGAGGAGATACTTAAGAAAAAATTCCCTAATTTTGCGGTTCTTTTATCAAATTTATCCACCAATCCTGTAAAATATTTTTGTTGATATGGCTACTGTAAAAGACTTTTCATTCGAAGAAAGGCTGAGTTCTGTCCTCGCATTGCAAAAGATCGATTCTAAAATAGACGAGATCAAAACACTGAAGGGCGAACTGCCAATGGAAGTAAAAGACCTCGAAGACGAGATAGAAGGCCTGCAGACACGCATCAATAACATTGACGCTGAAATAGCTAACATAGAGGCTTTCATCGAAAATAAGTCGAACGCTAAGAAAGAAGCGCAGGCACTTATTAAGAAATACGAAAAACAGCAGGACAACGTAAAGAACAACCGCGAGTTCGAAGCCATCAACAAAGAAATGGAGATGCAGGAACTGGAGGTGAAACTGAACGAAAAGCATATCAAAGACGCTACTTTCGAGCTGAAAGACCGCACCAATGCGCGTATCCGTACTGAAGAGAAGATCAAAGACGTTGAAGAGGCTTTGACCATCAAGCGCAAAGAACTGGAAAAGATCTCTGTAGAAACTGAAAAAGAAGAAGCTGTGCTCGCACAGAAATCAGCCGAAGCAAAAGAAAAAGTAGAAGCTCGCCTGTTGAGCGCTTACGAGCGTATCCGCGGTAGCTATCGCAACGGCCTGGCTGTTGTGCCTATCGTGCGCGACTCTTGCGGTGGTTGCTTCAATGTCATCCCTCCGCAGCGCCAGAGCGAGATCCGCCAGCACAAAAAGATCATCGTTTGTGAACATTGTGGCCGCATTCTGGTTGATTCTGACCTGAACGACAAAGTGACTATCAAATAATTGAAGTCCTGAATGATATAACCGGAAGGAGCGCTTTGCGCTCCTCTTCGTTTTTGGGGAAAATGCGTTCCCGCAAGCAATACATTTGTGTCATTGTAATGTTTTGAAAATTTTTTTTACTGATTTTTCTGAAT
>JACSRV010000077.1 GCA_014879545.1 Chitinophagaceae bacterium
AGTTTCCTTCGCAAAAATAATAGTAATTCCCTCAAAATCATAATATTTTTACGCTCAATTCGTTTAGCCCGTTGTATGCGGCAATATCTCAATTGGAAAACATATCTGGCGCTTGTCGCGGTCCTCATTGTGGGAGCCTCCCTGTATTATACTAACCGGCTGGCTGCCGACCTCGCCGTAGAAGAAAAGAAAAAAGTGGAGGAGCTTGCCGAAGCACTGAAGGTCTTGTCGAACCCGTCTAATACCAACGAACTGGAGACACAGGTGGCTGTGAATACCATGGCGCAGAACAAAACCATTCCGGTGGTCATAGCCGATGAGAAGAATAATATTATTGATAATAGGAATATTGATACATCAGGAACGCTGAAAATTCCGGCAAGAGAACACCTATTAAAGTACAAGAAACTACATGCACCTATAATAGTTGATTATGGCACGGGACGCAACTACATCTACTATGGTGAGTCTTACCTGCTAACTCAATTGAGGTATTTTCCATATGTTCAGTTGGCCATAATTATGGTGTTTCTCGTGGTGGTGTTGCTGGCACTTAATGCGGCCCATCGGAATTTGCAGAATCAGGTTTGGGTGGGTCTTTCAAAGGAAACAGCCCATCAATTGGGCACCCCGCTCAGTTCTATTGAGGCATGGCTTGAGTTGCTGCGTGACCATGAGGGCAATGCGGAGGCTGTGACCGAGATGCAGAAAGATCTGGACCGTCTTAAGTTGGTTGCAGACCGTTTCGGGAAGGTGGGCAGTGCCCCAAAGCTGGAAGTGGAAAACCTTGTGACACGTCTGCACAGCATAGTAGAGTATATGCAGAAACGCAGCCCGCAGAAGGTGCATATTAAACTTCACTGTACTGAAAATGAAGTCCCTGTTTCTGTGAGTGGTCCGCTGCTGGATTGGGTGATGGAAAACCTGATAAGGAACGCGCTGGATGCTATGTCTGGTTCCGGGCACATAGACATCACGCTTACAAACAACCCGCAGCAGGTGTGGATAGATGTGCAGGATACCGGTAAGGGAATACCGTCGCATCAGTTGAAGGACGTGTTCAAGCCCGGTTTCACCACCAAGAAACGCGGATGGGGATTGGGGCTTTCTCTGGCACGCCGCATAATTGTAAATTACCACAACGGATCAATTTTTGTGAAGGCGAGCGAGGTGGGGAAGGGCACTACTTTTCGCATTGTGCTGAGGAGGTGAGGCTGATACAATCTGTTGTGTAGCAGTGAATTGTATCGCCGGTTTTGCTATCAAAAGGTTATAGTTGGCAGCAACATTCACTTTTAATTTCTTCTTTTTGCATTTTACTTTAATTTTGAGCCAAATAAGATCATAGATGCAGAAAATACATGCTGCCATTACAGCCGTAGGCGGATATGTTCCTGAGTATCGTCTCACGAACGCCGAATTGGAGAAAATGATGGACACTACGGATGAATGGATCACCACACGCACCGGCATCAAGGAGCGTCGTATACTGAAGGGTGAGGGAAAAGGCAGCAGCGATATTGCTGTAGAAGCTGTCAAGGTGCTTCTGGAAAAACGTGGCATCAGCCCCAAAGAAATAGAATTGGTTATTTGTGCTACCACTACGCCTGATATGCAGTTTCCGGCCACGGCCAATGTGATCTGTGACAAAGCAGGAATGACCAATGCATGGGGGTATGACGTAAATGCTGCCTGCAGCGGGTTCATTTTTGCGCTCACTGTGGGTGCTCAGTTCATTGAAACCGGTCGTCATAAAAAGGTGATCGTGATAGGGGTAGACAAAATGAGCTCTATCATGAACTACGAAGACCGCACTACATCTATCATATTTGGCGACGGAGGCGGAGCAGTGCTGCTGGAGCCCGATACAGACGGCTACGGTATCATAGATTCTGTATTGCGTACAGATGGTAGCGGAAGGGTATTCCTGCACCAGAAGGCGGGTGGGTCGGTGAAACCAGCCACTGTTGAGACCGTTATGGCGAAAGAGCACTTTGTGTATCAAGAGGGACAGTCGGTATTTAAGTTTGCGGTTAAGAATATGGCCGATGTGGCTGCTGAGATCATGGAGCGCAACAACCTCACTGCGGAGTCGGTGAATTGGCTGGTGCCGCATCAGGCCAATAAGCGTATCATCACTGCAACTGCCGACCGCATGCAGCTGGCACCGGAAAAGGTGATGGTGAACATAGAACGCTACGGAAACACAACGAACGGAACTTTGCCTCTGTGCCTGTGGGAATGGGAGAGCAAGTTGCACAAGGGCGACAACATAGTACTGGCTGCATTTGGCGGCGGGTTCACCTGGGGTTCCACCTACATTCGCTGGGCCTACGATGGCAAATAGTTGACTACTTTATAATATTGAGATCCCTCGCCTGAAAGCGGGGGATTTTTTTATACCAGCCGGTTGGTTCCCCGCAAATGTTGGTCCCGAAAAACTTTGATTTATAACAAGAATTACCTGTTGTTCGTGAAAGTTTTTTTACTACATTTGCAACCCTAAGGTCGGATGGCCGAGTGGCTAGGCTCAGCTCTGCAAAAGCTGCTACAGCGGTTCGAATCCGCTTTCGACCTCATATGTAAAATCAAAACCCGCGACAGTCAAGGCTTTCGCGGGTTTTTGATTTTAAAGGGGACGCTAAAGGGGACGGTATAAATCAGGCGACCAAATTCTTATTCTTTTGCGCTGCTCTTGTTTTTTCTCCCCCTGTTCGAACATTCAGAGGCTAAACAGCCTTCTTTATGCTCCCCAACTATACTTTCATCGCCTTAACAGCCAGCTCCAGCTCACGACGCTTGTACCTTACTCGTGTAGCTATCCTGTACCCTTTTACAATTCCCGTTTTGCTCCACTCGCACAATGTGGGCAAAGAAATTTTCAGCATCTTAGCTGCTTGCTTCCTGCTTATGTATTCGTCTTGCTGTTCCGGCTGAACTTTGGCATTATCGTCTTTCTTCACCAAGTCAAGGATTATTCTCTCCAGCCTTTCCAGCTTTTCATAAAGACCAGCCACTGCTGAGGGCCTGTCTCTTATACACATCCCGAGCCCACG
>JACSRV010000038.1 GCA_014879545.1 Chitinophagaceae bacterium
ATGGAAAAATCGAAATTTTACCTGCTCATAATTCTGGGGTTATTGCTGTCAAACGGGATGTTAGTTGCCTATTTGTTTCGGAATGGCGAACATGGCACTCCCCCACCTGCACTTCATGGCAAACTGCATAGGGGGCCTCGCGACCTGATAATTAAACGGTTGAGGTTTGGTGATGAACAGGTTGCCAAATACGACGAACTGATAAAATGGCACAGGCAAGAAATTGACAATGCGGATAGAAGGGTCATTGAGTTGAAGAATACTCTTTACATTGGCCTCACAAAAGCAGCCGATACGTTGCAGACGGACTCTATAATTTCTGAAATTGCACTTGTGAGGAAACACATTGAAGAGGTTCATTACAAACACTTCCGTGATATCCGGGCACTCTGTAAACCAGATCAGCTAACGGAATTTGACGAACTCACCCGCGATATGGCGTCATTGTTTGCACCTGAGCGTGGCCACAAACCTCCACAACATTGAGTCGGGCTATTCTTATTTTGATCGGACTCTTCGCCAGCGTTTCGTCAACACTTTATGCCGGAGATAAGAAAGGGCAGTCTATTGCCATTGTATTCAGACCACTATACAACGGAAAGGAGATTTTTGATACATCGGGCACTTCCCCATTAGTATCAGGTGATACCTTCTCCATTGATCAGATCCGCTTTTATTGTTCAGATCTTTGTCTGTTGAACGGAGAAGATGTGGTATGGCATGACAAAGAAAAAAGCCACCTGGTCGATGCCGGCAATTCGGGAACATTACATGTTAATCTTCCCGGAGCAGGCCGTAAGTACTTTACATCAGTTCGCTTTAACCTTGGTATCGACAGTACTACCAATGTATCCGGCGTCTTGGGTGGCGATCTCGATCCGGCAAAGGGCATGTACTGGACGTGGCAAAGCGGATACATCAATTTAAAGATAGAAGGTATTTGCAGCAAATGTGATGGCCGAAAGTACAGATTGCACCTTGGCGGATATGCAGGTGAGAACGCTACCATTCAAAGTGTCTCAATTCCCATGTTGCCAGGTGATAGGGAATTCGTCATAGGTATTGAAACCTCAGAAATTCTTCATTCCGTGAGAGATGGCTATACGTGCAGTATAATGATTCCCGGTAAGCAGGCGGTAGAACTTTCCGCGCTTGCTGCCAAAATGTTCATGCCGTTGAAATGAGGAAGTGGCTTCTTGTTTTTTTGTTGACGGGCGCTGCTGCCGGACTGAGCTTTACGAGAAAGAAAGCTGCTCTTTTCCGCGTACCCGACGGATGGCCGGCTCCTACATACAACTTCGCGAATAATAGACTTACAAACGAAGGCATTTTATTAGGAAGAGCGCTATTCTACGATCCGATTCTCTCGGCCGATAGTACAATATCCTGTGCAAGTTGTCATCTTCAGTATACTGCTTTTACACATGTTGACCATAATCTTAGCCATGGAATTTATGGGCGGATAGGTACCCGCAACTCACCTGCCATTTCAAATCTGGCATGGTCGGGGCTACTTATGTGGGATGGGGCTGTAAATCACCTCGATGTTCAGCCATTGGCACCTATTGCAAACAGAGATGAGATGGATTTCTCCCTTGACAGTTCGCTTATCCGGTTAAAGCGGTCTGCACTTTATCCGTCACTGTTCCGAAATGCGTTTGGAGATACTACCATTACCGGTGAGCGGTTCTTGAGATCATTATCACAGTTTATGCTTACAATCGTAAGTTCAAATTCCAAATACGATCGGGTGATGCGTCATGAGCGTGGTATAGAATTCAGCCAACAAGAGCAAAATGGATTGAAACTTTTCAGGCAACACTGCGAGACTTGCCACAAGGAACCATTATTTACAACCAGCGGATTTGCCAATAACGGACTGCCCGTAGACACACTGCTCCGAGATCAGGGTAGGATGCGTATCACGGGCAAACCCTCAGACCCCCTCCATTTTAAGATACCTTCTTTGCGAAATGTAGAATTCTCTTACCCCTACATGCACGATGGTCGCTTTGAAAGGTTACAACAAGTGATCGATCACTATACTTCGGGCATCCGTCACTCTGACGTTTTAAGCCAGGAATTACGCGAGCCGATCGTCTTGTCAGCAAATGAGAAAGTGGATATGATCGCCTTTTTACTTACACTTACAGATAAAGCATTCTTATACGACACTTCTTTTTCATACCCTCGTTTCCTTTTTATAAGGCAAACGAAGGAATAGCAAACTATTATCGTCAAATTAAGTACTACAAACATTCAAAATGAAACTACAGATCTTACTGTCCGCGTTTCTGTGCACAGGAGTGGCAGCAGAAGCGCAAACGAATCCGGTCATAACAAAATGGCTGAGAAACACCTCCGGTCTACTGGGTCGCCATTACAATTCAGGTAGTTCAGTGCCCATTAACGATGCAGACTCTGCTAACGTTCAAACGGTTCTTTACTCAGGTACGTCTGCATACATCCGCACAAAGGGAATCCCCGGCTACGTGACTGGGCCCTTCCTGGATGGCAATCCATCGATCGCAACTAACCAGAATGCGATCTTCAAATTCCCTTTAACTCCTACTCCAAAGACAGGCACTCCCACCCCAACAACTATGGGCAACATTGGCGTATTCATAAATGGCGTTGCGCTATTTGATTACCGCGATGGTGTGTCATGGAAGAACAGCACAAGTGCTATGGCAGGTGGTCCTATACCCGGTGGTCCCGGCGATGGTGTATGGAACCGCGATGCAGTAGTTGCCGAGAAAGGTGGTTTCGACTGCTCCAAAGGGCATCCGGCAATGGGCAACTATCACCACCATCAGAACCCCAGTGCGTTCAAACTCGACAGGAATGTGATATCAACTATATGCAATCTTTACGACGCAGATGGTCTGTACGCTATAGACAGCACGAAACACTCACCACTTCTTGGTTTTGCCTACGATGGCTATCCCATATATGGTGCATACGGGTACAAAAATGCTGATGGCACGGGTGGAATAGTCAGAATTAAGTCGAGCTACAGCCTCAGGTCTATAACAACACGAACAACATATGCTGATGGAAGCACCGTTACTCCGGGTCCTGCTGTGAGCACAACCTATCCATTAGGCTTGTTCAGGGAAGACTATCAATACAATGCTACTTCTGCAGCAACACCAGACTACCTTGACGAACACAATGGTCGTTTTTGTGTCACTCCTGAGTATCCATCAGGAACATACGCATATTTCTGCACCGTTGACGCTAATTGGAACTCAGCATATCCCTATGCCGTGGGACCAACTTTTTACGGAAATGTTGTTGCAACAAAAGTCCCATCAATCACAGAAACTGTAACAGTGTACAACCCTTCTACATCGGGCGTTACCGGCGAAACTGACGGCACAATTCTATTCAATGCTTTCCCCAACCCAACAGCCGATTTCGTTGCAGTACAGGTTGGTCAGTTGGTGACATCAGAACTTTCAGTTGATGTTTTTGACATGACCGGGCGTTTGGTACAGCAATCAAAGATTGCTCAGGGCAGCACCATTACCTATGTAGATACACGCACGCTTTACAACGGAGACTACGTTATCAAAATCTACAACGGCTCTCTGTCACTAAGCAAAAAAATAACAATAGCGCACTAGAATTTATCTGAATTGGTCATCCTCGGGAATGCCCGCCTTTTCTTCCACTTCTTTGGTAGGATCGGCGGGGATTAACGTTGGATCGGTTGCCGAACCTTCAGGCTCACAATCAATAAAACCTTCAGGGGCCTGGAATACTTTGTTCGGACTGATACCGGTTTTCGGATCAGCGTATACACGTTTCATGAAGTACGCCCAGATCGGGAGCGCAGCAGCGGCGCCCTGTCCGAGACGCTCGCTGCGGAACCTGAATTCACGATCATCACATCCTACCCATGCACCAGCCAGTAACTGCGGTGTGTAGCCAATGAACCATGCATCAGCCTGATTGTTTGTGGTTCCCGTTTTTCCCGCAACATCGTTATGGATGCCGTAACGATAACGCAAGCGTCCACCGGTACCTGCATTCACTACCCCACGCATCATCTTCACCATTTTGAAGGCAGTATTGTGATTGATCAGCTCCTTTTGTTTCGCAGCAAAATTCTTTACCGGCATACCATTCTTGTCCTCTATTTTCACCAAAAAGTAAGGTTCGGTATGCATTCCGCCATTTGGGAACATACTATAAGCACCCAGCATTTCATATAGAGAAATATCGGAAACTCCCAGAGCCACCGACGGAACTGCATCAATACGACTTGAGATACCACATTTGTGTACAAAATCTACAAATGGCTCAATGCCCACTTGCTTCAGAATGTAAAGCGCGGCGTTATTTATAGACTTGGCAAGTGCAGTCATCATCATGATGTCGCCTTCGTCCGAGCCTCCGGCATCATATGGAGTCTCCAGTGACGGGAACTCCTGCGGTGCTGTAGACACGATACCACAAGGTGAGAAACCATTATCAATGGCGAAACAATACAGTAATGGTTTAATGGTAGAACCCACCTGACGCTTTGTATTTATGTTCACGTGGTCATACATGAAGAACTTATGTTCTATTCCCCCTACCCATGCTTTTACCTCACCCGTAAATGGATCCATCGCCATAAAACCGGCCTGAAGGAAAAGTTTCATGTACTTGATTGAGTCGATAGGACTCATTACCGTATCCTTACTTTTGGTTTTACTCCACGCAAAAACTTTCATGCGGATCGGCTTCTTCATCTCTTCCATTGCCTGCTCCTCGGTCATGTCCTGTCCGCGCAACATCTGATACCGGTCTGACGACTTTATTGCATTCATCAGAATGTTCTGCACATTGCCCTTTCTTTTCCAAACAGCACCATCAACATACCCGGGCTGTTCGAAGAATTTCTTTTGGTGTTCGGTAAGATGCTCCTGAACTGCCTCTTCAGCATACCGCTGCATGCGCATATCAATGGTGGTATATATCTTCAGTCCATCTTTATATATATCAATGGGGGTGCCGTCGTTTTTCTTAAGGTCTTTGATAGCGGCTTTGACGTACTGCTCCACTACCTGACGGAAGTAGGGCGCAAGGCCATCGTGATAGTCGATCTTGTGATAGTCGAGCGGGGTTTCTTTTGCTTTAAGGCTATCAAACTGAGGTTGAGTAATGTAGTCATACTTCAACATCTGTTCCAACACCACATTTCTACGCTCCTTGGCACGTTTAGGTCGAGTTCGTGGATTGTAAATAGTATTTCCCTTCAGCATTCCTACCAGCACCGCAGCTTCGTCAACAGAAACCTTGTCGGGTGTCTTGTTATAAAACGTTAGCGATGCATTTTTTATGCCGTACACATTGTCGCTGAAAGGAACGGTATTCAGATATAAAGTAATTATCTCCCGCTTAGTGAGATTGCGTTCCAATTTCACAGCAAGGACCCACTCCTTTAGCTTAATGATAGGAAGCATGAATATGCTGGTACTTTTCCTTGGGAAAAGGTTCTTCGCAAGCTGCTGGGTGATAGTTGATGAACCACGCTTTTTATGGAGCAGTACGTATACGGGTATCGCTACCGTCGCAACCGGATCTATTCCCGCGTGGTCATAAAAACGGGCGTCTTCCGTAGCAATGAGCGCATTGACGATATTGGGTGATATCTCAGAGTATTTGCTATTAGACCTGTCCTGAACGTAATACCTGCCCAATACTGTTCCGTCAGCAGCCAACACCTCAGAGGAAACTGCACTCTGTGGATTCTCAAGCTCTGACAAAGAAGGCATATAGCCAACAAGGCCATTTTCAATGCCAACGACCAAAAGGATAAAAGAAACAAGTGCTACAATAAATATTGTCCACAACCGGCGTATCCTACGCCTGGTATTATCGGTAGCGGGGCTGGTACTGTTTTTATCTGTTCTCAACGTACGCAAATGTAATCTAATTACCGTTTTGGTAAAATGGCAACAACCCGATATAGGGTATTTTTAACGAATGTAATTGCCCGTCTATCTTCTGGGCGACGTTATTCTACGAAAAATCGGACACCACTTACACCACTATTCAGCAGCAATTGTTACTTTAGCCTCCGTAAAAGACGATTGAAAATGAAATTACTTGACAACAAAGTGGCGCTGATCACAGGTGCCAGCAGGGGTATTGGTGAGGCTATCGCAATCAAATTTGCCGAACACGGCGCCCATATCGCATTCACGTATCTGTCTTCCGAAGAAAAGGCCAAGGCGCTTGAAGAGAAGTTATCGGCAATGGGAGTAAAGGCTAAAGGATACAAAAGCGATGCCGGAGACTATAAAGCAGCTGAAGAGCTTGCTAACAATGTTGCAAAAGACTTCAACACAATAGATATATGTGTAAATAACGCTGGTATCAGCCGCGACAACCTCTTGCTCCGCCTCACTCCCGAGCAGTGGGACGAAGTTATGCAGGCTAATCTGAAGAGTGTATTTAATCTCACCAAGCAGGTTATCAGGCCAATGATGAAAAGCCGTTCGGGTAGCATTATTAACATGAGCTCTATAGTTGGTGTAAAGGGTAATGCCGGCCAGGCTGCGTACGCTGCCAGCAAAGCAGGCATCATTGGGTTTACAAAAAGCATCGCTGCCGAAGTGGGAAGTCGCAATATTCGTTGCAACGTAATTGCTCCGGGTTTTGTTGAAACAGATATGACCCACTATTTAAAAGACGGGGGCGCAGAAAAGTGGTTCGAAAAAATTCCACTGGGTCGCTTTGGTAAAACAGACGACATTGCTGATGCAGCGCTTTTCCTTGCGTCGGATATGAGTCGTTACATCACCGGGCAGGTTTTGAGTGTGTGCGGCGGAATGAGTATGTAGGAAAATAATGAGTTATTATGACAACGGCTGTAGCAAACGCTATGGCCGTTTCTTATTTAGGCAGTGCACAAAAGGTGACAATCTCGTTTCCGGCAACTTTAGAACTCAACTCAAATTTACTGCCTTTCTTAAATGGGCCGGCATTACTGAGCAGTCTGAGTAACATAGTTTCACCGTTATCCGGCAACATTTCTACATCATGAAAATCGAGATACATCCCCGATATTGGATATTGCATTTTGTAAAATGCTTCCTTGGCCGAGAAGTACTTTGTAGCAGTCAATACCTGATCCTCAGCTGAAAGCGTCATAAGAAACTCCGACTCATTGTCATTAAACAACAAATGCCACATTTCCCGGTTTATCCTGCCGTTGCTTTCAATATCTAATCCAACTGACTGAAAATCATTTGTCGAAGCAGCCACCGCACCGCTCAGCACTTTGGAGTGACTGACGGTACCGACGATTCCCGGGGGCAAAATTGGCATTCCCCTCTCCCCGATAGGTATCTCACCATTGAATCCCAAAATATTCGTGCAACTCCTCAAGCAATACCTTCCGGTGCAAAAATCCGATAGCCTTTTCGACCCATAGGCTGCCGCTATCTCAGTCTCCAGCGGCAACAATACTTCTACCCCTCTACGGTTTTGTGTAAAGAATGATACGATACCTTCCGGGAACAGGCCACGAAAATCTATAGAGAGCAATGGAAGCATTTCCTCAGCAAAATTACATTATTCGTGCTTTGTATTATTTCCCTGCCATACGAGAACACACTTTGCTACAATTTTCACACGCTGCATCTGTCGGGGTGCCAAAATATCGATTAAATTTGTGTCACTTCAAATGAAGAATTTCAAACCAGTTTTTGTTGGATCAGCAGTGTTTGTCAGCATTTTGCTGATCATATATGCTGTGTTGGTCTTTCCGTTACCCGGTACCGACTCATTCGTATTCATGCCCCCGGCGTTGTCGTTTGCCAAAAATCAGGGCATGACCAATCACCTCTATTACGTTTCTGATTTCACCGACCCGACACATAATAACAGATTCAACTATTATGTACCTTTCTTCCCAATGGCTTTGGGCTGGCTAAGTCGTATAAAACCAGACATTCGGACAATATTCTTCGTTTGCTCTCTATTCAGCGTAGCGGGTATTACTCTGTTCACTTCAGCCATAAAGGGATACCTGACTGATAAACTTACACCTCAATTTAAGGTGGGGCTGATTCTAACATTCATTTTCCTAAGTACGTACCTATTGCCTACAGTGGGGCGTCCGGAGAATTTTTCAGGGTTATTCATATTCCTAATCTTCCTGTTATACCGCAACCGATCACAGTTCATGGCGGCAGTGTACTATCCAGTTATTATCACTTTATTCTCAATATTATTCTCAACGCAAGTAATAGGTCTATTCTTTACGTTTCTTTTTTATGCTCTTTTTGAAGTGCTCAATTCAAAAAAAGTACTCTTAAAATGCATAGAGTTGGTTGCTCTTTTTGCCGCAGTAGTTGCGGGCTTTTGCCTGATTTTAGCGTTTTCACCTCACGGATTGTCCGAAACTGTAAATGCAATAGGTTGGCACATAGCGTTGGCCCTTAATCGTTCTGACAATACAATTCGTACACTCATTTATTATTGGACTTATGCTCCCTTAAGTTTCGGATTTGCTTTTATTTTCGCTGTGTGCTTCATTTTGTTTTTCGCAGATATCAGATCGAGATGGATTGAAGTATCAAAGTTCACCATCATTATTTCACTGATCCCACTTTCTCTCCTCCTCATAGGACTGTACAAGTATGTATTGAGTGCGGCACCTACCATTTATAACGCCACGCAATTCATACTGCCTTTGATGACGTATCTGTGGATAACAATACTGTCTCAAAAAGAAACAAGACGAACAAAATTTGCGTTTGTTGCCATTCTGATTACTGTTTCTGCGGGATCGTTATTATTCCTGAGAACCTTTTTACTCTTTGCCGACACGATGATCTCAGGAAAGGACTTTGCCTCTGCAAGAGCATTGGCAGAGTCATATACCCGCAACAATAAAAAGGTAATTACTTCAAATGGTATCTGGCCTATATTCTCCGACATAAAAAAGCCATATGTTATCATCACCGACAAATTCGATGAAGGCGACACCATTATTATGCAGGAGGCCTATTTCTCCCTACCACGCGAATTTTCTGAAAAGTGCGATGTGATTTATGACTGGCGCAGGCACAAACCGGCAACTGTATTCGGAATAAAGTTGACCAACAATCCCAACGGATATGGCTTTGTCATCCTCAAAGCAAGAGAAGCCAATAAATAGAATTTGATTTAAATACTACTGCGCGCCCCGCGGAGTATTGGGGGTACGATACCTTCTTACACTTGTTTTGATGTAATTGTAGAAAGCATAGTCACTCATGCCACGCAGCTGCTCATACGAAGGTCGGAAGCGCATCATGTACCTCGAGAGGCTGTCACCTGTAAGTCCGGTTACCCGTGTTACAAGATCGCGGTTGAATGTAAAGTCAACATATTTCTCCTTCTGAAACCTGTCGTAGTCCTCCTGAAACTGCCACGTCATGCGATTCTTCTTTGACAGCGCAGAGAATGGGCTCTTAATTTTTTCTACCGTTGACAGCCTTGGGAACTCTAGTTGCTGTTTGAATAGCTCTCGGAAACGAAGACTATCAGCTTTGGGGTCGTACCTGTTTGGTCTTGTTGGGTCATCTCCCACAGGTTGCTTTCCCTGTTCCATTATGATACGGAAGAAAGAAGGCAGATAGCCGCGTGGGATCCGTACCCTCGTTAATTTGTAACCGTCTTTTCTGAATTCAAGTAGCTGATCAGGCGCGGCTGCGATAACAAACGACCCATTGACAAGTGTTGTCGTGCTTTCGTTTGTCTGCACATTATTGATCACCACATTACTCAGAGGCACGTTGGTATCCATTTCTATCGCCTCGCCCCTGATTATCTGTGCCCGTGCTACAGTGCAAAAAATGCTTGTTACTAACAACAAAAGAAGGACACGGACCATATACCATGCTAAATTAGTCTTTCGCAGATTCATTGTTGTCGCATTTTTGTTAAAAATGACCGCCTGTGGTGCGTATCTTTGCGCCCTGCATCAGCGCTAAATAAACATTATGTACTCCATTATCCGCAGTATTTTATTCCGTATAGACGCCGAAAAGGTACATTATATGGTAATGAACATGTTGAACCGTGCCTACTCGATCGCTCCTTTCAGAGGGCTATTGCGCACAATGTTCGTCTCAAAAAAACGTGGTCTGGAGCGCACAATATGGGGTATCACATTCCCCAACCCCGTGGGGCTGGCCGCAGGATTTGATAAAGACGCTAAGTTCACCGATTCTCTGGCGTGCCTCGGGTTTGGTTTCATTGAGATCGGCACACTAACGCCCCGTCCTCAGGGAGGCAATCCAAAACCACGTCTCTTTCGCCTACCTGCCGATAAGGCGCTCATAAACAGGATGGGTTTCAACAACGACGGTGTGGCGGCTGCTGTGGAGCGTCTCCGGAAAAGAAACGAAAAGGTGATCATTGGGGGCAACATCGGGAAGAACAAAGACACGCCTAATGAAGATGCAACAAGCGATTACGAAAAGTGCTTTCTGTCGTTATATGATGTCGTAGACTACTTTGTAGTTAATGTAAGTAGCCCCAACACGCCGGGCCTGCGTGCACTTCAGGACAAAGAACCACTTTCTCAACTTCTGGGTAGGCTTCAGACACTGAATCGCGAGAAAGGAGGAAAGAAACCATTGTTACTAAAGATAGCTCCGGACCTTACCAACGAGCAGCTCGATGACATTATCGACATTGTTCGGATCACAGGTATAGATGGTGTTGTTTCCAGCAACACAACTATCAGCCGCGAAGGATTGCGTACACCTAAAGAAGCAGTAGACAGTATAGGTGCCGGTGGATTGAGCGGTGCTCCGCTCAAAAACAGGGCCACAGAAGTGATAAAGTACTTACATTCCAACAGCAAAGGGACATTCCCAATCATCGCCTCAGGGGGCATTTTCACTGCCGAAGATGCGAAGGAGAAACTTACTGCAGGGGCATCTCTTGTGCAGGTTTACACCGGATTTATTTATCAGGGCCCAGGAATAGCCAGCTCTATTTGTGAAGGTCTTTAACTGCCCTTAGTTGAACCGTGGACATGTGTAGCTACGCTTGGCATTCATTTTGTTCTTGCCATAATCGTTCTGATAGATCAGCGAGAATTCTATGGCGCCGTAAGACGAGTTGTATGGCGCTAATGAAGACATCGTAAGGTCATAACTCACCATGCACTGTATGGGACCAACCTCAAGCCCTGCCGTGCCGATCGCGGCATCGGCAATACGATAGTATCCACCCAGTATGAGTTGTACCGGCGCACCACCCGACCTCGAACCCGAACTCAGGATGGTCCGCACAAGCGTGCCGGCCACTAATTCCTGCGCACCTCTTTGTTGTGTGTAATACACCGACGGATTCACGATCAGCACTTCACCTGCACGCATCAGGATATCCAATGTACCTGCGGGACGCAATGCAACCGTATTTGTTCCACTCGAATAAAAGGTCTCGACCGGTTTATTAATATTAAACGCCCCTCCACCCAATTTCACAAACATATTCTCGTTCGGGAACCAGGAGAAGTTCACTCCCGCACCGATCGTGTAATAACCGGCACGTATCAGTCCCTGCCTTTCACCTGCGGGTAGGCCACTATTAAAAGCGAAACCATCCCACTGCGCATCATAAGTAAGCAGGTCATAATTTACACTTCTGGATACCGTTGCCGCCGACAAACCCAGTGACATCATGAATGTAGTACTCATCTGCAGGTGGTATGCCAGACTACCCTGAAACTGATTCAACTTCAATTGGCCATCCCCGGCTTTATCGGTATATATCGCACCACCAAAACCCAGCCAATTGTTATGGTCATTGTCTTTGTTGCCGCCAATTTTCAGATCGAACCACCCTGAGAAAGTGTTGTACGGAACCGGCAAAGCCGCCCACTGGTTGCGGTAATTTAGCCCTATCCTGTAATCATGATCCGGCATCAACCCGGTATTGGCAGGACTGATCAGCGATGGCGCATTATAATATTGGGAAAAATGGACACTTTGCGCACCTGCACCCGAGCCGAACAATAGGGTCATTAATCCTGTGATCAACGTTTTTCTCATCGTAGCAGTGTAATATTTCCTTTCAGCATCCTTGTTGTTCCGTCAATAAACGTTGCATTAAGTACATAACCATATGCTTCTATCGGTTGTGGCTGACCATTGAAGGTGCCGTCCCACCCTATTTCCTGACTATTGGTTTGAAACACGAGCTGCCCCCATCGGTTATAAATCTTAAGATCGAGGGTTTTTATCGCAGCTCCACGCACGTATAGAATGTCATTCTGACCGTCACCATTCGGACTGAAGCCGGTTGGCAGACCCAGCAACGGAACTACCTCTGCCGATACCGTTTTGCATGCAACCGACGGACACTTACTGTCGTTGTGCGCAGTGAGGCATACCTTGTAATTTCCCGTCTTGTTGTATTGATGAATAGGATTTGTCTCAGTACTCTTAGTATCGTCGCCAAAATCCCAATCATATCTTGTGGCCAATACCGACTTATTAGTGAATTTCGTCGGGACATTGGCTTCCGGTTTTACCGGTATAAACGTGAAGTCGGCTATGGGCCCCGATAGCACAGTAATAGATCTTTCGAATGTATCAGCACCGTTACATGCTCCCGGATTCACGGCAATAAGCCGAACTTTGAATGTTCCTGTGGTGGTGTAGATATGAAGTGGAAGTGCTTCGGTTGATGTTGCACTATCTCCGAATGACCACGAGTATCCGGTAGCGTTGGTTGCGCCACCGGTTGGCCGGAACGCTGTACCGATACATATAGTGTCCGGTATCTCAAAAGTTGCCGAGACACGTTGGTAATTTATCCTCACCTGCTTCTGCACGGTGTCCGGCGTTTTACATGCGTCAGGGTGAGACATTACCAATGTTATGGTGTAGGTGCCGGTATCCGGATAGTTATGTGGTGGCGGTGTCACACCCGTGAACGTAGTAGCATCTCCAAGATACCAGTTATATGTTGGTGCTCCTCCTGTTGTTATGTTTGTGGTAGATGTATTGGTGAAGGCAACAATGAAAGGATCACAACTATCAGTAACTGTGTAAGTAAAGTCAGGATTCAATTTATTGGTGTCCACAGAAATAACAAGGTAAGCTGTATCATCTGTCTTGAAGCACGCATTTGAATTGGTAGACGTCAGCGTTACAGTAAATGTACCACCTGTAGTGAATGTATGCGTAGGGGCAAACGATGTGACCGGTGCAGACCCGTCGCCAAAGTTCCACTGGAAGGTCAAACCGTTGGTTGTCGCGTTGAAGAAATTCACGGTAAGCGGCGCGCAACCCGCCGTGCTTGGTCCGGCTGTAATGTTACAGTCAACAGGGCCGATATTGAACGCGATCTTTAAACCAGCCTGATTACAGTTGGGGCTTGGCATTGTAGGTGCCCAAACACCTGGCGTCGTCGGGAACGATGGCCCGGTCGGGCCACCGCAATTGGCGCAGATACCCTGGTATACTATACCCTTCTTATCAAATCGGCTTGTACCGCCATCCACATGTTCGCCGCCCGCCGGGTAATTTCTGCCATAGAACGTTGCATATCTCAGTGTAGTGAGCCCGGAGCCAAGCACAATGAAGTAAAAGTCAAAACCATCCGTTGTTGACAGATGAGCATCAGGCGTTGTCGGCATTCCTGTTGTAGTTCCGGTATGCGCAAGACCGACAGCACTTCCTCCCATAACATCACCACCCCATCCCGACACATACACATTCTCGCAAGTATCAACCAGGAAGGCAACGGGAGAGATATTGGTGTGTAACGGATCGCCGGAACCATAAACAGTTGAGATAAGATCAGTTGTCAGGTTGCTATCCATCTTCATGATGAACTGTGTAGAAGATGGGTTAGTATAGACACCGGCGGTTACCGGGAACAATCCTCCCATAGACTGGCCCATCACATACACATTACCTGAGTAATCTACCTGAATTCCATAAACCTGATCATAATTAGATGTCCCCACAAACGTACCTCTCAGAAGGTTGTAGGGAGGACTGTTTCTGAATTTCAGGATGTAGCCATCAGCAGAATCTCCCATATAAGTTGGCTGCCAGCCACCGGGAGGCACTGGAAAGTTTGTACTGTTGGTACCACCCGCTACATAAACCGAGGTCTGAGACGGATTGAATGCTAGTACGTATCCCGCATCATCTCCATTCCCATCCAGATAGGTACTCCACAGCAACGACGACATGGCCGGGTTGAACTTGAAAACAACGCCCGCCTGTAGCCCGGTCATGGTGCTGGCAATCGCAGTAGAAGTTACCGGAAAATTTATTGATTGGGTATTTCCTGCCACATATATGTTGCCTGCATTGTCCACTTGCACCTCGCTTCGGGCATCGTCACCATAGTTGTATTTGAGGTGGGCGTGATAATATTCGGTAGAGTCGAAATTCACCCCATCGTCGCCAGACCCACCAATGAAAGTTGATGCAACAAGTGCCGAGCCAGTTAAATTCAGTTTCGTAACAATAATGTCGGAGCCCCCGTTCTTGGTTGTCTGATAGGCACCGGAAGTTACCGGATAGTTTGGCGACAAGGTTCTGCCGGCAACAATCAGGTTGCCATTGCCGTCAACAATCATGCTGTGCGGGCGCTCATTGTTTACCCCGCCAATGTAAGTCGCGTAGACACGTGACACGCCATCAGGACTAAGTTTCATAATGGCGATATCCGATGCAAACTGAAATCCCGATGAGCCCTGCCCTCCACCCCAGGTGGTCTGAAAAGCCCCTGTTGAGACAGGGAATGAACCGCCGGACAGACAATTCACAATACCCCCCAGATACATGTTTCCTGCATTATCATAGGTAGCAGTAAATCCCCAGTTATCAGCGGTGGCACCTGTAAACGACGCCCAAAGTGTCACCGGGTCAATGATCAGCATTTTACTGTGATCATACCCTTCCGGCATATCAAATGTCAGCCGCGTACCGTCAAGGTGATAATTGCAGACAACTTCCTTTTTCTCATCATTGATATACTGGTAAACAAAGGGCTTCATTTCTGTGACCTGACCAACTGAGGTCCGTATGACCAGGTTCCCATTCTGATTAACAAACATCTTGTCTACACCGTCAAACCTCAGGTTGATCGACGACGCGTCCGCTCCGGGTTTTACATAAAACTCATAAACAAGCGCGCCATCATCAGAAGACACATGCATGTCTATGCCATTGTAGATATTCTGATATTCTAATCCCAGAAAAGGATGAATACCACCTTTCCAGAATTTTGGATCGTTACCCAAAAAGTAGTTGTAATAATTCTTCTGTTGCTTTACTCCTTTAATTGCAGCATCATTTGCACCCTCAATGGTCATTTTGTAACAATGAAACTTCATTGTAGGATTGGTGCGTATCAGTCCGTGGTGAAATGAATCCAATCGCTCCACATTCGCGGGGTCTTGCAGCACATACCTGAATCCATCATTTTCAAGATATAGGTCTCCCGCAATGGTCTGGGCTTTATACCTGACCCAATTGCCCCACTGACCCTTATTTTCAATGAATTCAGTTGGTGGTGCCTGCGCTATGGCACCAAGGGATATACAGGTAAACAAGCAATATAAAAGTATATAGTGCTTTCTCATTATATTTAATTAAGGATGTCGTAGTAAATTTAAGGTAAATCCATAATAAAAGACAGGGTGCCCGTCGAAAAGGTGGGTATTAGAGACAAAAAAGGGGAAATACTTCTCGTCCGGTGCAAGCGCACCGATTGTGAAGATGAAAAAGATCAGGCTGATCAGTTAACTAGCTTGTCGGCGCAGCAACTACTGGCAAAAGCATCGGGTTTTGCTTTAAATGCAAACCCCATGCCCAGGATATATCCCATTGCCTCTTTTAGTGCCTCGTTACTTTTGAACTGGACATTGGTGTTAATATCTGCGTGCACCTCCATATCCACTTCATACTTGGTGAACAGGTCACATAGCTCATAAGCGATCTCAATGCTTCTGGCCACTTCCACTAGCATGCGCTCTTTAATTGTGTAGCGCTGGCTCGTGCGGTCGT
>JACSRV010000121.1 GCA_014879545.1 Chitinophagaceae bacterium
TTTTGGGTGGCTCCATTTCCACATCGCTGGTACTGTTGATCATCTTTGTCATTCTCAGCGTGTTCTTTGCCGGCTTCATTCAGACCAACCAAATGAAAATCACTGAACGGATACAACAGCAACTATTTGCGCGGTATTCGTTTAAATATGCGCAAACACTGCCTAACCTAAACATGCAGGCTGTGAACAAATACTACCTGCCCGAGCTCACCAATCGTTTCTTTGATACAGTATCGCTGCAAAAAAGTATATCGAAGCTACTGATAGATATACCGGGAGCAACGATCCAGATCATATTTGGCCTCACATTGCTGTCGTTCTATCACCCTGTTTTCATCATGTTCGGCATATTGCTGCTGACCGTGTTGTTTATAATCTTGTGGTATACAGGCAACAGGGGGATGCAAACGAGCCTGCAGGAAAGCGATCACAAATACAAAGTAGCCGGTTACCTTCAGGAAATAGCCAGAACAGCCTACAGCTACAAATTCGGAAGGAACAGTACCGCATACATCAATACGACCGACGAACATGTAACTAACTACTTAAAAGCGCGCACATCGCACTTCAAAGTACTGTTGTTCCAATATTGGACGCTGATCTCATTCAAGGTCATCATAATTGCTGCAATGCTGATAGTGGGTTCTGTGCTACTTGTTGGTCAGGAGCTGAATATTGGACAGTTCATAGCTGCAGAGATGGTTGTGATGCTCGTTATAGACTCGGTAGAAAAACTGATATTGAATCTTGATAAGGTTTATGACGTATTGACCTCTGTTGAGAAGATCAACAAACTGCTGGAAAAACCAACTGAAAAAACCGGCGATGCTATTCTTGACGAAAACAAGAAAGGAATATCGGTTTCCATCCGCGACCTATCTTTCGGTTTCGAATCGGGTCAGCGTATTCTCAACGATATCAACCTGCAAATAAATGCCGGAGAAAAGATCTGCATTGCCGGCATTAACGGCAGCGGAAAATCTACGCTGGTAAAGGTAATTGCCGGTGTATATCCCGATTTCAATGGCATTGTTCTGGTGGATGACATTGCCCTGTCCAATTATGACCTCAGAAAACTCAGGTCGCACATCGGAATGCTATTCCATAGTCAGGACATAATTGACGCTACAATAAAAGAGAACATCTGCCTTGGTGACTCAACCATTACCCATCAGCAGTTGAACACGCTGGCAGAGGTTGTGGGCCTGAAGGACTTTGTACAGTCCGACCAAGCCGGGTATGACCGTCAGCTACATCCATCGGGCCAGCATCTGCCGGCACGCACCATTAAAAAAATACTGTTGATGCGTGCGTTGATCCACAGGCCCAAAATGCTACTGCTGGAAGAACCATGGCTGGGGCTGGAAGATGTACACGCAGCGCGCATTAAAGCATACCTCCTTAAGGAGCTTCCCGAGACGACGGTGATCACTGTAACAAACGATACGTCATTTGCAGAACATTGTGACAAGACTGTTGTGATGACCAAGGGCACTATTTCAGAAGTAAAGACAAATAAGGCATGAAAGAGATATACAGGCAATTAGGAAAAGAGGGCATGCCGGAGCATCTCAAAGCCACCGGTTCTATATATCTGGAAGGAAAGAAAACCCGTGTACGTTATTGGTTACTGGGCACTACGATACTAGCCCTAATTATACTTTTCCTGCCCTGGACACAGAACATCAGGACACGCGGCAAGGTGACAACTTTGCGTCAGGAACACAGGCCACAACAACTGAACTCCATTATAGCGGGTCGTATCATAAAATGGTACGTAAAAGAGGGCGACTTTGTACATGCCGGTGACACTGTTGCACAACTGGCGGAAGTAAAAGACAGCTACCTTGATCCGAAATTGCTGGAACGAACCCGCGATCAGGTAAAAGCCAAACAATCTGGCGTCGCATTCTACAGCTCTAAGATAGCAGCTATTGATGCCCAGATCGTTGCAATGGAACAAACACTGACACTAAAAACCAGACAGTTAAAACTGAAAGTAGTTGCCGACAGTATGGAAGCCGCTGCTGCTGCAAACGACCACAGGATAGCCGAAGAACAGCTGCGCAGGCAACGCATCATGAAAGACAGTGGCCTCGCCTCTACATTGCAACTGGAGCAACGGATACAGGCAGTACAGAACACGCTTGCGAAGAAGATCAGTACAGAGACAAAGTTCCTGAACACCAGAACTGAGCTGATGCAAGTGCAACAGGAATTTTTTGAAAAACTTGCAAAAGCGCGTGGAGAAAAGGCAAGTGCAGGCAGTGATATTGCAAGCACACAGGCTGAAATTGCAAAGTTAGACAATCAATATTCGAACTATGCAATAAGGAATGGCATGTATTACCTGCTGGCCCCACAGGACGGGCAGGTGACGCAGGCGGCAAAATCAGGTATCAATGAGATAGTGAAGGAGGGAGATAAGATCGCTGAGATCATCCCCACGCAGGTAGAACATGCCGTAGAGTTGTTCGTTAGGCCGGTAGACCTCCCGCTGATAGCAAACGGACAAACCGTTCGATTTCTGTTCGACGGTTACCCTGCAATCGTGTTCAGTGGTTGGCCTAAGGCATCTTATGGTACCTTTAGTGGTAAAATAGTTGCTATAGAGAATTCAACCAGCGATAACGGTATGTTCAGGATCCTTGTAGCACCAGACAATAAAGTAAAACCATGGCCCTCTACCCTCAGGATGGGAGCAGGGGCATACGGTATAGCACTACTGAATACTGTGCCGGTGTGGTACGAGCTGTGGCGTAACGTGAATGGATTCCCGCCCGATTTTTATGTGGGCAAAAAGGAAAAAGATGAAGGAAAGAAAGCTAAATAGTATTATAACGGTTTGTTTGCTGCTGTGGAGCTTCGCTGCTTATGCCGACACCACCATGTATTTGTCTAAGGACGAATTCATAAGTATTGTTCGTGCTTACCACCCGGTAGTGAAACAGGCAGACATTCAGGTGGCAAAAGCTTCTGCCGACATCCAACGAAGCCGTGGCGCCTTCGACCCCAAGCTGGGTGCGGGTGCCGGCCAGAAAACTTTTGGCGACAAACTATACTACAACTATCTGAGTCCTGAGTTGACAATACCTACATGGTACGGTGTGGAATTCAAGGCAGGTTTGGACAATTTTCAGGGTGACAGGCTCAATCAGGATGTAACCCTGGGGAAGGTCACCTACGCAGGCATGAAAGTCCCTGTGAACGGACTCATCTATGATAAGAGAAGAGCTGCGCTTCAGCAGGCAAAAATCTTTAAGGAAATGAGTGAGGCAGATCGGAAATTGACAGTGAACGAACTGTTGTTTGACGCTATTGCCGCATACTGGAATTGGGTGAAAGAATACCAGATGTATCAAGCGGTGACGTCGCTCGTGTCTGCCAACGAAGAAAGGATGAAGTTCCTTCGTGTTGAAGTAGAGCAAGGATCACGCCCCGCGATTGATACGGTGGAAGGAGATGCACAATATCAGGTAATACTTCAACAGCAGAACAACGCCCTGATCAACTACCGAAATGCCGGACTTGACCTTTCGAACTACATGTGGATGGAGAATGGTGAGCCACTGAACTGGTCGGACGGGATTGCACCCGACCGCACATCGGCAGACGTGTTACCTACACCTTCAGAAGTACCAGAGCTTAGTGGGTTGTTGAGCACTATTGACCAACACCCCAAACTGCAGACCCTCGACAGGAAGATAAGCGCATTGGAGATAGACCAGAAAGTAAAAACGCAGGATCTTTTGCCGAAATTGTCGTTGAGTGCCAACATGCTGTCTAAGGGCTATGGACTGCCCGGAGACGTGAGTAGCAACTACCTATCCGGCAACCATAAAGTGAGTCTCGACTTCGGGGTGCCTCTCTTTCAGCGCGAGGCACGCGGCGGACTACAAGCAGCGAAATTAAAGATAAGGGAAACCGGATATGAAAAAGACCGTGTGACCCTGCAGATTGAGAACAAAGTAAAGAGCTACTACAACGAATACACAAATCTGCAGTTGCAGCTCAAAAACTACGAGCGTGCGTTGAGTGCTTACCAGCAACTGTACCGCGGAGAGGACCTCCGATTCAAGATCGGAGAGAGTACTATGTTCCTACTGAATAGCCGAGAGATAAAGGTGCTTGAAGCCACACAAAAACTTATAGAGCTTAGGGCAAAATGCCGCAAGTCACACGCGGGCATTTTCTATGCCGCTGGTCAGCTCAATTAATCGGAGGTACTCTTATTTCTTCTTAACAGCATCCAGTGCACTGTACACTACATGTGCCAGGTATTTTGCCAGTTGTGCCGTGTCCTTTCCTCCACCAAAGTCGGTGAGGCGGGGCAGATGATCTCTGAAATAAAGCTGATGGTGTGCCGTTTCTATCATGGTGCTGGCCAGAGAATGTGGGTACTGATAACCGGGTCTGTATTCCAGGAAAATCTCAGCGATACGATGGCACAGGTCTTTGTACGGTTTAAACAACATCGCTTTATTGTCTGCAGCCACATGCTTAGTAAGATATGACTTATTGCCCTCTGCCACAACGATATTGTGAAGCGCTATACGATTGATATGTTCCAACGCAATCGGATCTTTCTCTTGCAGGATCAACAGGTTGATGACCGTGTCTATCTTAGTCTTGGGGTCCTTTACGTTGTTTGTATGAAAGATCAACTGGTATTCTATCCAGGTCCAGAACCAGGTCGTAATATAAGTTAACAGCCGGTGCTTGTTCTCGAAATAGCGGTAGATACTGGCCTCGGTGGTGCCGATGCGCTGTGACAGCTTTTTGAATGTGAACTCCTCAAAACCGATCTCATCAATGAGTTCTATCCCATGACTGATGATATTCCGGCCCAATTCAGATGATTCAGGATCCCTCACGTAAAGGGCACTGTTCATTTCGATCTGTAAGTGAAGTCTCATATTTTTTTCTGCCGTTGCAAAATTAGCACTTATAATGCTATTTATATCATAAACACAAACAATGCTGTCATAGACAATAGTTTTACTATTATTTCAAATAGCTTTTATACTTTTGCGGTATCAAAGGTCAATATGTTAAGTTCAAAGAGAATAGGAATATTGGGAGGTGGTCAACTGGGATCGATGCTGATCCGTTCGGCCATAGACTTTGGAACAGACATAGCAGTGATGGACAAAGATGCACAATCACCGGCTGCAAGGTATACGAGAGAATTTGTATGCGGAGACCCTAAAAATCATGATGATGTTGTGAATTTTGGCAAGGGGCTGGATATACTTACAGTGGAAAAGGAAGATGTGAATGTGGAAGCGCTGAAAGAACTCCGAATAATGGGAGTTCAGGTATTTCCGTCACCGGAATTGATAGAGCTGATACAGGACAAATTCACACAAAAGCAGTTCCTGCAGCGCTATGGGATACCAGTGGTTCCTGGAATAGCGGTTAATGGAAAAAATGAGCTGAAAGACCTGTCTCACAAGTTGCCCGGTTGTCTGAAAAAGCGCAGGGGGGGCTACGACGGAGCTGGGGTAATGATCGTAAGAACAGAAAAAGATATTGAAAGAGCTTTCGATGGACCATGTGTATTGGAAGATCTGGTAGGCATCAAGTACGAATTGTCAGTGATAGTAAGCAGGAATGTGTCGGGAAACATAGCCTGCTACGACCCGGTAATGATGGTGTTTGATAATGAACGATTCGTACTTGACTACCAGTTATGCCCAGCGAACATAGGTGCCGAGCTGGCCACGAAGGCTCAAAACATTGCAAAGCAGGTTGCCGAGAAACTAGAACTGGTTGGTATACTTGCTGTCGAAATGTTTTTGACCACCGAAGGCGAAATACTTGTGAATGAGCTGGCACCACGCCCACACAACAGCGGTCATCATACGATAGAGGCGTGCGTCACTTCGCAATATGAACAGCATTTGCGCGCCATACTTGACCTCCCACCCGGTGACACTACAACCAAGGCACCATCGGTGATGATCAACATTCTTGAGAATACGTCATTAAATGCAGATGAAGTAGATTTGCAAATGCGTGCATTACTTGCCTCATCCAATACACACGTACACTGGTATGGCAAAAAGGAGCGACGCGAAGGCAGGAAATCGGGCCACATAACTATTACGGCTCCTGCCATTGATCAGGCAATTAAGAAAGCTGAGATAATCCGCAGCATACTAAAATAGAAGAATGAACAGCAGTACACAAGTAGGCATCATCATGGGCAGCAGCTCAGATCTCGACATTATGAACAAGGCGGCCGATGTTTTGTCGGCAATGGGCATAGGGTATGAGATCAAGGTAGTATCTGCCCACCGTACACCCGAAGCGATGTTTGAATATGCATCGACCGCTGAGGAACGCGGGCTGAAAGTGATCATAGCCGGCGCCGGCGGCGCGGCTCATCTGCCGGGAATGGTCGCATCACTCACCACGATACCGGTTATCGGTGTGCCTGTAAAGTCGTCTAATTCTCTGGACGGATGGGACTCGCTTCTTTCTATCGTTCAGATGCCTAATGACATCCCTGTTGCTACGGTTGCCGTGAATGGTGCGCACAATGCCGGATTGCTTGCCGCTCAGATACTCTCGATAACAGATGTGGATATACGCAAGAAACTACACGAGCGAAAGAGAGCAAATAAAGAAAAGGTAGCCGCACAGAATGAGGCCCTTCTCAAAAAATAAAGCTGTAAATGAATACCGACATTATACTAAGCAATCTTTCGAATCCAACTCTTCTTTTTTTCGTCCTCGGAATATTTGCCACAGTATTAAAAAGTGACCTCGAGATACCTGCATCCAGCTCGAAGTTCATTTCGTTATACCTACTATTCTCCATTGGCTTCAAAGGCGGGCAAGAACTGGCGCATAGCGGCCTGAATGAAGAGATCCTTATCACATTGCTCGTATGTATCGGTCTGGCAGCACTTGTGCCACTTTATACCTTCTTTATTCTTAAAAGGAAACTAAGTGTAGAAAACGCCGGTGCCATCGCTGCGACTTACGGCTCAGTTAGTGCCGTCACTTTCGTTACGGCAACCCTGTTTCTGGATACAGTTAAGGTAACCTTCGGAGGTCACATGGTGGCGGCAATGGCACTGATGGAAGCTCCCGCCATTGTAATAGGTGTGCTACTGATGCGCACATACAGTAGCGAGAAGCATGAAGCGGGACTGGGACATCTTATTAAGGAATCTCTTACTAACGGATCGGTACTAATGATATGCGGCAGCCTACTTATAGGTATCATATCAGACGCCAAAGGTGCAGAAGGCATCAAACCATTCACTACCGACATTTTCAAGGGTTTTCTTGCCATCTTCCTGCTGGAGATGGGAATGGTGGCGGCCAGGCGCTTTGGGACATTCAGGAACTATGGCTTGTTCGTGAGCTTGTTTGCGTTGTTCATCCCGGTTATCAATGGTGTGATAGCAGTGTTCATTACCAGCATGCTACCGATAGAACCCGGCAACAGACTTCTGGTAGCTACACTCGCTTCAAGCGCGTCCTATATAGCAGTGCCTGCGGCAATGCGGCAGATAGCACCCAAGGCCGACCCGGGCCTGTATATTCCAATGGCACTCGGCATCACCTTCCCATTCAATATATCTCTGGGTCTTCCCCTATACTGGATGCTGATAGAAATGCTGCCGCATGCCTGATGAAATATTAGGTAAATTGATGTGGCAATAAACGACATAAAGGATGTAGATACACTTATTCTCCTAAATTTGTTTCAGAAACAATCTGAAGTTCTATGGAACGTAAAGAATTTTTGAAAAGAGGAGTACTTGCCAGCGCACTGGCATACCTGAACACAGCATTTTCGGCACCTGCGCGCGCAGCCGCCAAATTATCCGCATCGAGGTATCGCGGGGTGGAAGGAGTTCTTTCCCCGACGAATACGCACATGGTAGGCAACGGATTTAAAGTGATGAACTTTTTTCCAAACGGGAAAGGATTTGAAGAGCGCATGAGCCCGTTTTTCCTGCTCGACTTTAATGCTGAAGTGAGCTATCCTCCGTCCGAGATATCGCGCGGTGTAGGCGTACACCCGCACAGAGGCATTGAGACTATTACGTTCGCATACAAAGGTTCTGTGGAACACCACGACAGTAAGGGAAATCACGGCATTATCAACCCCGGCGACATACAGTGGATGACTGCAGGTGGCGGCGTACTTCACAAAGAGTATCACGAGCAGACGTACCTGAAAAAAGGTGGCGCATTCGAGATGCTTCAGTTGTGGATCAACCTACCGAAGAAACACAAAATGACGCCGGCAAAGTACCAGAGCATAGTGCATACGCAAAAACCAAAGGTTTCGCTGCCCAACAATATGGGCAGCATCTACGTAGTAGCGGGTGAATATAACGGCACAAAGGGCGTGGCAAGCACGTTCTCGCCGGTGCATATGTACGACATTCACCTGAACCCTGGGGCTGATTTCAGCTTCACACTTCCGGCAAATTTTAATACAGGGATATTACTGGTAGATGGTGAGATAGAAGTAAATGAACACAACGTAAAAGAGAACCACTACGTGCAGTTGAAGAACGAAGCAGGAGACATACATATCAAATCGAAAAAGAAATCGCTGCTACTGGTTCTCAGTGGCGAACCTCTTAACGAGCCATACGTTAGCTATGGTCCGTTTGTGATGAACACCGAAGCGGAGATACACCAGGCAATAGCCGACTATAATGCAGGCAAATTCGGGTTTCTGAAAGACTAAGAGCAGCAGAGCTATTTGCCGTTGAGAATTTCAACGATTTTGTTACGGGTAGCCGGCCCCCTGAGTATTGCCAGATGAAACTCGTTGGCGGCAGCCTGCAATAACAACGACTCCCACATGCTGAGATCGTTGAAAAAGTAGGCCAATTCCGTTCGTGTTCCTTTCTTTGATGTTGCATACATGGCCATAGTAAATACAAACGCTGTGGAACCACCTTTGAAACCCGCGTGCGTGAGCCACTCGCGATTTTGGGGATTATCGAGAATTCCTTCCATCAGTTCATCTATCACCTTTTGCTCGGCTGCAGAAAAGAAATCACGACGGTTGATCTTCTTGAGAATTGCGGTGTACTCTCTTGTAGTACCACCGGGCAATCTGTCGCTCCAGACACGTTGCATATCCAGTGTCACCGGCTTGAAGCTACGTTTGAAAGCAGTATCCGTTTTCAGCTTGTTGTGAATAGCGACTGAGGCTGCCATGTATTTTTCCTCAGGCATCGCCTTAATCTGATCAACAGTAAGCCCCTGACCAATAAACAGCGAAGCAACGAATGGATAAAGTGGCTGTTGCTTAATGAGTCCCAACCGCTTAATACCTGCATTAACACTATCAACGCTCAACCGGTCCAGCAAATATTCGCTATTTGCGTTCGAACTGAACCGTATCATACCCTTGGCAACTTCGTTCAGCGGCACCTTATCTCCGGATATCAGCCCTTTCTTGCGCACAGCTGCCATCCAGGAAGGGTGAGCATCGCCATCGGTGTCGGGTACATAAAACCTGTCCAAATCGGCTGTGTCTATCATTTCAGTGGGATCAACAATGCCTGCTGCCACCTGTCGGGCATATTCCACAGCTACAATGATCTTCACGGTGCTGGCAAGTGGCATCACACTGTCTATATTACGCGCAGCAAAAACAGTGTCATTCTGTACCAAACACACTGATGCCCGACCGGGGTTATCTTTAATAAACCTGGCCATCGCCTCGGGCTGCGTCTTTCTGTACAGATAGAACAAGAATACCCCCAGTACCAATAATAGTGTACCAAGAATAATACCAATGATCTTAAGGGCTTTTCGCATGCGGCAAATTACACCATTATACAATGTAACAACCATCGTAACTTTTGTTGCACAACCGGCTTGTCGTACATTGCATATGTTTTCATATGCTAAAAACCAGTTTCACTTCCGGGGTCACAGAAGCCGGCTGCGATGAAGCAGGCCGTGGATGCCTTGCGGGTCCGGTTTTTGCCGCGGCGGTTATATTACCGGCAGGCTTTCATCACCCTCTACTGAACGACAGCAAACAGGTGAAGGAAAAGGACAGGGAAATATTGCGACCCATCATTGAAAAAGAAGCGGTAGCATGGGCCGTGGCATTCAGCACGCCCGAACAGATAGATACCATGAATATTCTGAAAGCATCTTTCAGAGCCATGCATCAGGCAATAGACGAGCTAAAGACCCGGCCGGAGCTACTGCTGATAGACGGGCATATCTTCCCTCCCTACTTTGGTATCAGCCACCAATGCATTGTTAAAGGTGACGCGAAATACACATCCATCGCGGCTGCAAGTATACTTGCAAAGACACACCGAGATGAATATATGGATAGGTTGCACGAAGAGTTTCCCGTATATGGCTGGAACAAAAACAAAGGATACGGAACCGCAACTCACCTAAAAGGAATTGCCGAAAATGGGATCACAATTCACCACAGGCGCAGCTTCGCGCCCTGCGCTAATGTTAACTGAAGATTGCCGGAATATTAACTTAACCCAAGCGTAAACTTGCCGTAACAATAACATAACACCCGAATCGGACTTTTGCATAAAATTAATTTTCAATGCGAAGTTTAGTTCTTCTGGTAGTATTTATGTCCTCTGTGATGACCGCAATAGCCGGTGGCAAGATAAAGGGGAAAGTTTCTGACTCAAAGAATAATGAGTCTGTGATTGGTGCGGTGGTCGTGGTCAAGGGATCCGGTGAAGGCACAACAACCGACATCGATGGAAATTTTGAACTCTCTGTTAAACCCGGAACATATACAATAGAGGTAAAATACGTTGGTTACCAGACAAAAGAGGTTTCAGACATTAAAGTTGAAGAAGGCAAAGAAACCAATGTTACCATAGCGCTCAGTCAGGCTGCTTCTACTCAACTAGCAGAAGTGACAGTGCAGTCGTCGCTAAAGAAAGAGAACATCAGCGCGATGATCATCTACCAGAAAAACACCAATACAGTTGCTCAGGTGGTGTCTGCCGAAGCGATAAGGAAATCTCCGGACCGCAACACAGGTGAAGTACTGAAGCGCGTATCCTCTGCGTCGATACAGGAAGGAAAATACCTGGTGGTGCGTGGTCTTGCCGACCGCTACAATCAGGCCACACTGAATGGATCACTGCTTTCGAGCACTGAACCCGACCGCAAGTCGTTTTCGTTCGATCTGTTCCCTGCAGGCATGATAGATAATATAGTGGTAAACAAAGCCGCCACTCCAGACCTTCCGGGTGAATTTGCCGGTGGACTCATACAAGTAAATACAAAGGACATACCCTCTAAAAAGTTCCTTGCCATACAAGTGGGCACAGGAGCCAACCTTCAGACAATAGGGAACGATTTTGCCTACTACCACGGAGGAAAACTGGATTGGTTGGGCATTGACGACGGAACCCGCGCCTTGCCTTCATCTATACCAGACAAAGACGGTTTCAGGAAACTTGCTACGATCCAGCGCGCCGAACTGTCGAAAGACCTCACAAATAACTGGGGTTACTCGACACGCCCGGGCTCACCAAACGCCAATCTGCAGGCATCGGCAGGCCTTAACAAAAAGGTTATGGGCGACAAGACACTCGGTGCGGTTGTTGCAGTTAACTATAATAAACAAAACAAAAGAACCGAACTCACGCGTTCCTTCTACAATGCTGCGTCGGCCGGCGTTATCGAAAAATCGCTGAACTATGCTGAGCAACAATACAACGAAGAGGTGCTTTGGGGCGGACTTGCCAATTTGACCCTTGAAATGAATAAGAATAATCGTGTTTCACTGAAAGGCTTGTACAATGTAAACGGCCAGGAGAACACACTGGTGCGTACGGGACGCAATAACGATTATGGCGGAGATGTAGCCGCGTATCAGCTTGCTTTTAAATCTACAGCATTCGCTAATACTCAGCTTTCAGGAAACCATTACATTGAAAAGGCTTTGACAAAGATCAACTGGAATGCTTCATATGCCCGCCTGCACCAGAACCAACCGAATCTGCGCAGGATGGAATACAGGAAATCGGACGGAGACAGCCAGTACATTGCCATTGTTCCGGGTGTGCTGCCAT
Organism: Chitinophagaceae bacterium; assembly: GCA_014879545.1. Classification (GTDB taxonomy): domain Bacteria; phylum Bacteroidota; class Bacteroidia; order Chitinophagales; family Chitinophagaceae; genus Nemorincola. Next base: position 12,066 of record JACSRV010000121.1, read on the forward strand.
CACTTGCATCTTCGAGTATGTTCTATTCCGATCTGAAGGATAACATCTTCAACGCAAGCGTTGATGCGGCCCGCCAATTTAAAATGTTCGACCGCAAACAAACGTTCAAGACCGGCTACATGATACAGTCAAAAAGGCGCGCGTTTACTTCCCGTCCTTTCGGAATGGTTGGTGGCACACTCGACCAGACACTGCTTCCTGCTAATCAAATATTCGCTCCAGAAAATCTGGGTGCGAACGGATTCCTTATCAATGAACTGAGCGATAAAGACTATGACTACAGTGCTTCGGGGCTTCTTAATGCCGCATTTGTAATGCTGGATAACTCGTTCGGCGAGCGCTATCGCTTGGTATGGGGAGTACGATATGAAAACTATAATCAGACATTGAATGGCTTCCAAAGCAACAAACCTGTTGCTGTTGACCGCAATACCGGCGACTTCCTGCCTTCGGCCAACTTCACATTTAAACCGACCGAAAAAACCAACTTGCGATTCTGCGCGTCTCAAACAGTGATACGCCCTGAATTCCGCGAACTTTCTCCTTTCGTGTTCTATGACTTCGAACTACTGGCTGCTGTTCAGGGAAATCCGGACCTGCAAAGGACGAAAATCACCAACCTTGACCTCCGTTATGAACTATATCCTCGTTCGGGAGAACTGATCACAGGCGGCATATTCTACAAACACTTCGTGAACCCGATAGAACAGTTTTACAATGAAACAGGTGTAAATACTTTCTCATTCACCTACAACAACGCCCCGTCGGCGGTAAGCTATGGCGCTGAGTTGGAATTCAGAAAGAGACTCGACGTTACAGGAATCGATGCATTGGCACCACTGACATTGTTCGCTAACGCCTCATACATTTTCAATAACGTGAACTTCGAGATCAAAACAATGTCGGGCAGCACGATCAAGGCTGATCGTCCTATGCAGGGGCAATCTCCATACGTCATCAACACTGGTCTCCAATATGACGAGGAAACTTCCGGTATCAGCGCCGCAGTATTGTTCAACATGATCGGCAAGCGTATATTCCTTGTGGGCAATGAGCAGAATCCACACATATGGGAAGCGCCCCGCCCTCTGTTCGACCTGCAACTCTCTAAAAAGCTCATGAGCGATAAAGCAGGCATCAAACTTTCGGTTACAGACCTACTCAATAAGAAAGCAAATTTCTACCAGGATATCAATGGCAACAACAAGTATGATGTGACGGGCGACTACCTAAGGATATCAAGACTATCAGGCACTACGGTGAGTGTTGCATTTATGTACAATTTCTAACACGAACACAATTCAGAATTCATATAACGGGTAGTCGGAAACGGCTACCCGTTGGCATTTCATAAAGACATAGAAATAGCATTCGCTTAATAGTGCAATAATATTGCGGTAACATGCCGGTGCGAATTTTGCAACAAATATTCAACAACATGAAGAAAATCATTTTAGGCATTACAGCAGCAGCACTGGTTGTATCTGTATCTTGTAAGAAGAAAACGGACGACCCAACCCCAACCCCGACTCCAACCCCAACTGAAGACTCACTTGGGTACAAACTGAGCAGCGACATTACCAGCAACCGTACGCTGTTATCAGGCAAAACATACACACTTGAAGCTATGGTGTATGTAAAAGCAGGCGCTACTCTTACGATCCCGAAAGGCGTAACAATTAAAGCTCTGAAGGGCAAGAACGGTATCGTGATCACGCGTGGCTCAAAGATCATGGCAGAAGGTACAGTTGATAGCCCGATCGTGTTCACTTCAAACGAAGGCGCTCCTACACCAGGCGACTGGGGTGGTATAGTGATACTGGGTAAAGCAACTACCAATGCAAGTTTCAGCGGCCAGGCCGGTGTTGGCGAGATCGAAGGTGGCGTTAACAACTCTTCAGGAGATGGTCTTTACGGTGGCAACGATGACAACGACAACTCAGGAAAACTGAAGTACGTACGCATCGAATATGCAGGTTACCCATTCCTCGCGGATAAAGAGCTCAATTCACTTACAATGGGTGCTGTGGGACGCGGAACAGAGATCGACTATGTTCAGTGCTCATACGGATATGATGATGCATTCGAGTGGTTTGGCGGTACAGTAAACTGCAAACACCTGATCGCATACAAAACACATGATGACAATTTCGACGCAGACTTCGGTTACCGTGGTAATGTACAGTTCGGTATCGCAATCACCAATGCCAATGATGCCGACGTATCAGGAAGCAACGGTTTCGAGATCGACAACGATGCTACGGGTTCTGAAACAAGCCCTTTCACTGCTCCTGTATTTGCGAACATCACCATCATCGGTCCTAAAGAGACTTCAGCAACCACGATCAATTCAAACTACAAGCGTGCAGCTCACCTCAGGAGGAACTCAAGGGCGAACATCTTCAACAGCATCCTGATGGGCTTCCCTACAGGAATCCTTGTTGACGGAAGCAAATCAGCAACTCAGTTGAAGAGTGGTACTGCAGAGCTGCGTGGCATTCTGGTTGCCGGTAGCACAAAATCATTCGATACTGTCGGAACCTCATCTACAACACTTGGCGCACTGACTCCATACCTTACAACGGACAACGCTTCATGGAACAACGTATCCCTGACCAACACCAGCGATGTTAGTTTGTCAGCCCCATATGCTACCGGTGCTTCTTTCAACCCTAACCCAACTGCAACGTCTCCCGCGGCTTCAAACGCAGCTACCAGCAGCACAGGTAAACTCGGTTCAATGACTACAGTAAGCTACCGCGGAGCTTGTTCTACCAACGATACATGGTGGAAAACATGGACAAAATTCTAAACAATCTAATTTCTATTTCGGTAAAAGGGTGTGTTTTTCAAACACACCCTTTTTTCATGCCCTATGGGCTGCAAATCCTCCTCTATTTTCAACTGCGGCACCGTGACAGTCACTATATTTGCTCCGGAACAACAGATCAAAAGCTACCTTGGAAATACTGGTTTTAACGTTCGGAATTGTCAAAGAAATAACGGGGCACAGCCCCTTGAATCTTTTTGTGCCGAATGATGCAACAGTATGCGATCTACGTAAGGGGCTTGTGGAAAAATACCCTGAGTTGCTTACACTAAAGAGCCTGGCTATTGCAGTAAATGGAATTTACGCCGGCGATGAAGTAGTGCTTAATCCGGGTGATGAAGTGGCTCTCATCCCGCCCGTCAGCGGTGGATAATCGATTACATCCTACAAAACACTGAAATTCATGAATAGTACTCCCCGATATGAAATCCTGCTTCAATCTGCCCCTATTGACATCAATGCCTGTATTGGTCAGGTGATGTCGCCGTCCTGTGGTGGCATTGATGTTTTTATCGGCACTGTTCGCAATGCGACAAAAGGCAAGACCGTTACACATCTTGAATTTGAAGCCTACGAAGCTATGGCCGTAAGCGAGATGAAAAAGATCGCTGAAGAAGCAATCGAAAAATGGCCGGTAGAGACGGTCGTTATTCGACACAGAACAGGACGACTGGAGATTGGAGAAGTGCCGGTTGTAATTGCTGTTGCTGCGGCACACAGAGATGCCGCATTTGATGCGTGCCGCTACATTATTGACACACTGAAGCAGACTGTGCCCATCTGGAAAAAGGAATTCTTCGAAGACGGCGCCCATTGGGTTTCAACACACCCATGAGCCGGGAGCATCAAACCTATACAAGTATGCCCGCAACACGCTCAAGGTCCTGAATCGGGCAGAAAAGCGGCATTTTACACGTTTTAATAGCCCCGATCCACGATAAAGAGAAAGACCACCGCGGATCGCAGTGGTCTTTCTCTTTATTATGCAACCATTTATTCTTTATCGTATCAGTGTCAGGTCGCCCTTGGTCTCCATTATCTTGCCACCGCAGTCATACTTCAGGTAGTAGAAGTACACGCCCATATCCTGTGGCAGGCC
>JACSRV010000036.1 GCA_014879545.1 Chitinophagaceae bacterium
GTGATGGCGTTGGGGCGGGCGTCGCTGGCGGACCCGAACGCCGGGCGCAGTGTCTATGAGGATCGGGATGTGCGGGAGTTGTGAGCCATGCTGGATTTGGACATGACGCCGACAGAGCGGATTCAAAATCTAAAAGTATCAGAGTCCTCTCAAAAAAAGACAATTGAATTAATACTTGGTCTCTACACGTGGTTTCTGAACAAGATCGATAGACCTAAGGAGGAGTTGTACGCATGGATCGGAGACAAAGATAGCCGCGATGATGCTTTCGAAAAATCGCGCCAATTTGCCGATGCTATGTATGATCTGATGAAAAATAATGATAACGGTTTGCTAAAATACCTAATCGTTTAAATGAAGTTTTTTTACGTAATATATATTGCTGACGATAACTTGCGCACCTTAATAGATGGAATGAGGCTGTTTGCTGATATGAATCAAAAGTACTCTGCGCATATTACTGTCAGAGGGCCCTATGAGTCAAAGGATGATTATACACCACCGTCGTTTTATGGATGGGAAAGAGAAATTGCAGATACCCATATTTTGGTGAGTGGAATTGACACATTTTTTAACATAAAGCAAAGTACGATTTTTTTTAAATGTGAAAGTGAGGAACTAAGAGGGATTTGGTGGAAAAAACACTTTGCACATTATTCGCCACATATAACTATATATGACCGAAATGATAAAGAATACGCAAATGAAATTCTTTGTGAGCTAGAAAAACACCAATTCAACTTCAGTTTTAAGGTGGCCGCTCTTGAGAAGCTAATAAGCGATTCAAAAAGGTACCCGAAAACTCAGACAAGGCTTTTTGGACAGTTAATCAACACAATTAACTACGAACTTCTTTCGGGAATATTAGGATTCCAGGTTGATAAGTTTTTTATTGAGACGGCAAATAAACGAACGCGCTTGGATTGCATTAATAGATTGGCGACTACGCTTTCGTCGATAAGATGCAACGACGATATTATTATTCGAGATTCTTGTAGCCCATCAAAGTAAAAAATATTGTCGCAAATATGTGTTTGTAAACAAGATTAATTCTCTATTCATGAAAAACAACGAAAACGAACAATTTGTTCAAGGAGCTCTTTTTGAGGAAGACTATTTGATAAGAACCCTTGGATCATTGGTAAATTCCCCTGACGTTGCAATTACCGAGTTGGTTGCAAATGCGTGGGATGCAGGTGCCACAATGGTAGAAATTTCAATTCCTGAAGAATACGGTGAAAAGTTGGTGGTCAAAGACAATGGTGTAGGGTTGAGCACAGAGGAGTTCTACACGAGGTGGATGAAGTTAGGTTACAACAGATTAAAGCATCAGGGTCGCAAGGTTGTCTTCCCTCAAGGGATAGGTGGAACGAGGTTTGCGTACGGTCGAAATGGAGTTGGTAGGCACGGTATGTTGTGCTTCAATAACGAGTACTTTATTGAAACGAATAAGGCAGGGCGAAAGTCTAGTTTTGTAATTTCAACATTAAATGAAGAACAACCGTTTGTCATTAAGAGTGAAAAATTTGAAAAAAGTTCTTGTTCTGGAACATGTCTTGAGGTTGAGGTAATAAAGAACTTGCCCAATCCACAGACGATGTTGGAAGTTATATCAGCACGGTTTTTGCACGACCCGAATTTTAGAGTTTCAATAAATGGGCAAACCGTCCCGTTGGAGCAGCTTACTGGTCTGGTTGATTCGAGAGTTCTGACTGCCGGAAATGTTAAGTTACAAGCGCATTTTATTGATACACATAGATCTGCTCGGTCAACGTTGTATCAGGGTATTGCATTCTGGCAAGGCGGGCGATTGGTTGGGGAGCCTTCTTGGATTCTTGGGAACAATGTCGTTCTAGATGGTAGAACTAAGTATGCGAAACGGTACACTTTCGTTGTTAAAACTAATGACATAGCCGAGTATATCACTGAAGATTGGACTGGATTTCGAAAAGTGTCTGAATTGGGTGATATTTATACTGTAGTTGAAGGCTACGTTAATGAGATGTTTGCCAAAATTGCAAGGGAAAACGTTGAAGAAACAAAGGAGCAACTGAAAAATGAGTTTGCCGAAGACTATGCAATTCTTTCTCCTCTAGCAAAATTTGAGGTTAATGAGGCAATTGAGTCAATTGCCATAGGGCATCCCACGGCTAGGCAAGAGTCAATCTCTTTTGCTGTAGAGGCGATTATTAATTTGGAGAAAACGAGAACCGGAAAGGAGTTGTTATTGAAGCTTTCAAAACTAACTGAGAGTGATGTTGACGGGTTAAATAAACTATTGGAGAAGTGGTCAATTAGAGATGCATTGAGCGTCCTAGACGAGATTGATAATCGAATATCTGTGATTGAAGCTATTAGGAAACTCTCTAATGATAGCGATGTAGATGAGTTAAACGTATTGCATCCATTAGTTACTGCTGCAAGGTGGTTGTTTGGTCCCGAATTTGAATCTGCCGAGTATGCATCAAATAACCAACTTATAACAGCAGTTGAAAAGATATTCGGACAGAAGATGAAAAAGACTGCTTTTAACAATTATAGAAAGCGACCAGATATTATTGTTCTTCCGAATTCTCTGGTGTCGATTACAGGGACCGAAGTGTTCGATACAGAATCTAGTCTTTCGACAACAAATAGAATACTGCTCATTGAGTTAAAACGGGGGGGATTTAAGCTAACCCGTGACGAGCGAAATCAAGCACAAGGATACGTCGAAGACTTGCTTTCATGCGGATTGCTTGTAGGTCAACCATATGTCGATGCTTTTGTACTTGGTAAGGAATTTTCAGAAAAGGTCCAACCTACAAGTGCAGTAATTAATGAGAACAAAGTAGAGGTTGGGAAAGTGAGAATTTCTACATTTGGTCAGATTGTTGATACTGCAGAAAGGAGATTGTTTGGCCTCCGTAGAAAGTTGGCTGACAGGTATGATGATATGCCAGGAATGGAATTATTCACTAATTCTATTAAGCAACCGACCCTTGGGTTTTAAAAGTAGGCACTTTAAACAAATTCTGATTGATATTGTTCTTTTAGAAGATGCAACGAGATAATTTTAGACTAAGTATTTGGTATCCGTAGTTTGATATTGACTTATCGCCTCTAGAAAATTACGATTTCCTATGCCGGCCTGATGGGGCTGCCCACCCATTGGGTGTTGCTTTGCAGGTTCTCGCCCTTCATTACCAGTGAGAGGGCGTCAACGTTCACGTCGTCGCCCATTTCGCTGTCGTAGAGAATGATGCTACGCGCGCCAATGCTGCAGCGTTTTCCAATTTTCACCTTGCCTACCTTCATTACGCGGTCTTCGAAGAGGTGGGTCTGAGGGCCGCAGTCTTCGTTGAGGGCGGTATCGTCGCCAATTTCCACCATGTCGTGCTCGGTAATGTCGGTGGTGTTCATCCATACACGTTGGCCAATCTTAACACCAAACAGGCGCAAGAATATCGGAAGCCAGGGAGTGCCCTTCATATACTCCAACAGGAAGGGTACTGCCAGCGATTCGTAGGTGGAGGTAATGGCCTCGCTGAGCCATACACGCGGTGTCCACATGGGTTGCTGCTCGGGTTTGTGGCGGCCCACTACCAACCATTTCAGGATTAGGGTTACGAGGAAGGCCGGTATGCCCATGAAGAACAGGTAGTAGAAGGGGAGTTCCAGCAGCATGCGCCACCATGGTTTGTCTACAACCAGATTATGGGCATAGGCGATAAAGAGGATACTGCAGATGATAATGGTGGTCTCGGGTAGAATTATACGGGTGAATTCTACCAGGCTACGACCCAAAATGCGTGGCGGCGTAGGGTTGGAGGTCTGCGTGGCAGGGAAGGTGCGGCTTTCCTGCCTGCGCGGTAATGCTATGGCCGGCGAACCGAACCAGTCGGCTGCTACGTCTTTTTCCAGTTGTTCCTTTGACGGCGGGGTTGACAGAACGCCGATCAGCATGCGGCCGGGCAGGTTGTAGCCCTGCGGAATGAGGGCACTATTACCCACAAAACTATTGTCGCCTATGGTGGTGCGGTCGAGTATGAGTTGTTGTCCGCGAACGTCCGACTCTCCCAATGTCACTGCATCGGCTACGAAGGCGTCTTTACCTATCTCCAGGAGCGGGTGCGTGACACTACTTGCGGTAGAGATCTCGGTATTGCGTCCCACTTTTGCACCCAGAGCCCTGAACAGTAGCGACACATATACGGTAGCGTACATGGGGTGCAGCACGATGAGCGACAGCGACATGAGCTGGTCGGCAAACCACTTGCGCACATAGAACAGGCTATAAATAGGATACTTGCCGGGTTTTATGCCCCACTGCAGCACACGCGAAAGCAACACCGTGGTGAGCGTGAATAATATGATATAGCTGAGTGCCAGCGACGGAGTGACGGTGAGGTATGAGAAGTCGTAGTCGGGCGTTGAGTTATCGAGATTGTGGATGATGATGACTGTGGGTAGCAGCGGCAATAACACCACTACCGGGAAGATGAGCAGGGTGAGGGTAAACAACAAAGTGTAGGCGCGTCGTTTGGTGTTCGATACGGGCAATGGTTGTGGCAGGCTCTCTATCGGTCGCATCTCCTTGAGTGTGGCGGGGCTGCCTTGCCATACTTCGCCACCCTTTATGGTGTTGCCGGGCTGGAGGTAGCTGAGATCCATCAATTCGCCCCACGCGTCTATGGATGCACCTGCACCAATAACAGCACTGCTGCCTACATAGGCATGATCGCCAAGATGCACCCGCCTCAGTTTCAGCATGCCATCTTCGACAAAGGCGTTATTTATGACAGCTTGCGAGCTGATACTTACGTCGCTGCCTATGGTCACAAGGTCTTCGGCACCTATAATAATAGTGCCGAGCTGTGCGTCCTTCGCCACTTTTACCCCCAACGACCGCAGGTAGCCACAGTATAGCGGCGTGCCATTGAGGAATTGTGACGGCATTAATTGCTGCATCGTCTTTACGAGCCACCAGCGGAAGTAGTAGCTGCCCCAGAGCGGGTAGTCGCCCTCCTTCATTTTGCCGATGACCAGCCATTTGATGATGACACTGCACAGCGCAAAGAAAGGCGCGATGAACAGGTATAGCCCCAGGGCTGTGCCAATAGCATAGGGGATGTTGTTGGTCTCTTCCTTTACAATATAGTAGCCCAGATAGGGGAAGAATATCTGCACAGCAAACAGGCCATACATCATGAGCAGCGAAACCGTTTGTGCCAGCCAACACAGGTAGAAACGCTTTTTAGGTATCTCGTTGAATACACGTTTTGCTTTCAGCGGGTCGGCTGTTTTGCTTTCCCAATGCGTTACCACCTGCTGCAGCGGACGGTGCATGTACAGATCCTTCAGCGATGCCTGTGGCAGGTTGGCGTCTTTGCGCAGGCGCGACACCACAGCCGCAGCCAGCAACGAGTGGCCGCCGAGGTCGGTAAAGAAGTCGTTGGCAAGTGTGATGTTGCGATTGGGGAAGAAACCCTTCAGCACAGCAATAACACGGTCGCCCACGGGTAGATCTATGTCTATGACATCATCTGTGATGGGAGTAACATTCTCCAGCAACATAGCCGGGACCGGTAGCGCCTTTCGGTCTATTTTGCCGCTGGGGAGGCGCGGCATCTCAGGCAGCTGCACAATGACCGACGGTACCATGTATGCAGGCAGTACCTTGGCCAGTTCGGCACGGATGCTCTGCTGGTTCATGTGCACCGGGTCGTCGCAAACCACGTAGCCCGCAAGGTGGTCTATGCCATTAATATCTTTTTTCACTGCCACTGCGACCGCGGTGATATCGGTGAGGCTGCTGAGCCTGTTCTCGATCTCTCCCAGTTCAATACGATAGCCACGCAGTTTCACCTGATCGTCGAACCGGCCGTGGAAGTCGACCGAGCCATCAGCATTGATAGCGGCGGCATCGCCGGTGCGGTAGATGCGGCTACCCGGCAGCTCGTGCAAAGATTCGGGCTTGGTGACGAATTTCTCGGCTGTAAGTTCGGGTAGATTGATGTAGCCATCGCATACTCCGGGGCCGGCTATCACCAGTTCGCCTTTTTCGCCCCAAGGAAGGGGATTGAGTTGAGGGTCTACCACGGCCAGACCATAGTTGGGCAGCGGCAGCCCGATGGTGATGTTGTCGCCGGGGGCGAGTTCGGCCAGTGTGGCCGTTACGGTGGTCTCGGTAGGCCCGTAGGTGTTAAAGAATCTGCGCGGTGGTGCCGACCAGCGTGCCAGTACCTGTGTGGTACAGGCCTCACCACCGGCATTCACCAGCCTCAGCGTTGGTATATCATCGTCGGTAACGGCCAGCAGGCTGGGAACCGCATGAAGAACGGTAATGTTATTTTGACGTAGTACATCTCCCAACTCGTCTATCGACTTGGCAGTGGCAGCGTCGGCAACCCATAGTGTGGCGCCTGCGAGGTAACTGATCCAGGTTTCCTCGCACCACATATCGAAGGATACCGAGAAACCCTGGTAGACCTTGTCTTCCGGGCGAACCTCCAGAATGGATCCTTCGGAGCGCACGAAGTGGCATATCTGCCGATGGGAGATAGGTATGCCCTTTGGTTTGCCGGTGCTTCCGGATGTGTACAGCACATAGGCGCGGTCATCGGGACGGGCACCCTGATGGGTGTACACCAATTCATCGGGGCGGGGTGGTGGTGGCACTTCAAATCGGGGACATGCGAGTTCAAGGTCGTCTTTGCTGATGTAGCCCGACGCACCTACCTCGCTCAGCACGGTCACAACGCGCTCGGCGGGCATCTCGTGGTCGAGCGGCACATAGGCTGCTCCTGCTTTTACGATGGCGAGGATGGCCACATGCAATTCCAGACTGCGGGGCCACCAGACGCCAACGGAGTGCCCCGGGCGGATGCCGTTCTGTGACAAGTGGTCGGCCATGGCATCGCTCCACTTGTCTAATTGGGCATAAGTAATTGATGTGTTGTTGAAAATGAGCGCCGTTTTATCCGGGTATTGCCGTGCGGTGGCACGAAAGATGTCCGCGAGGGTCTCTTCGTGCAGCAGATCGGGGCGATATGGTCCGAGCAGGATGCCTTGCGTCATTTCCGGGAGAATGGCGTTTCAGGCCGAAAAATACGATAATTCCCGTCGATTGAGGATGGGAATTACTGGTAGAGATTCGTTAAATGTTGAGCGGTCGCGTTTTTGAATCGCGGATTGAACCATTAGCAGCATAAGGGTTAACATACATTTATCGCTCTGCTGCCACCTCAGATTCTTTTTTTCGCTACTTTTGTAGCTTGCCTTTTTTGACCGGGAGCATCGTTTAATGTCATTACCACCAATATTAAGACACGTATATAATCATGGGACGGAGGAAGTGATCCGGCGTGGTAAGAAGATATTTTACACTTCGGGCGTTCAGATGCTGGATGTGGATCACTTGCTGGAGCAGATCCGCTTCAGAGTAAGGAACGATCTATATCAGAATTATTATACCGTTACGGTCAACAAGTACCTGCAGCCGAAGGAAATGGCTGTGCGCTGTCAGTGTCCTTATAATCTGGGCGAGATATGCAGGCACGAGGTGGCTGCGCTTTTTCAGCTCAACGACATTTTACAGAGTGGCTTTTTTGAGAACGTGAACATTGTGTATGAGCAGAAGCACACAGTGGTGCGTATGCGCCAGGTGAACCGCCAGATGCTGCAATTGTTCACCTCGCCTGAGTCGCTGGAGGCAGCGGAAAAGATAGCCAACGGTGGTAAAGCCAATATAATAACTAATAAGAACGGCAGCATAGAAGCCGATGTGCCTGACGGAGAAAACACCTACAGGGTCACACTGCGCCAGAATGAAGACCGTTATTTCGATACTTCATGCGGATGTTCCGAGCATACACATCCGTTATGCGTGCATAAGGCCGCATTGTTTTTGCAGGTACTCAAAAGTCATGGTGCTGCGCATTTCCAGTCTATGCAGAACTGGGATGTGCAGAAGAATAAGTTGCTGGAGCAGTATGGCTATAGCCTGAAGGACGACCTGACCAACAAATTTGAGTTCATTTACGAGAACAACAAGCCGTTTTTGCGTGTGCTGGACCCGTCTATCAAGAAAATAGATAGTAAGGCACCTTCCCGTGCGGTGGCAGTGGAAGAAGTTCCGGCAGTGGTGGTAGAAGAGAAGCGATTGGGAATAGTAGTGGATACGAAGGTGGCTACATTTCCATTTGTTGAGATCACATTGGTGGCAGGTGTGGCCGATGATGATGCGCAGGCATTTGCAGGCCCGATCGAGAAGCTGGAGCTGCTGCAATATGTGAACCCCACCCGTTTTCATACTGAGGACAGGGACATGATACCGGTGGTGCGAAAGTTCCTGAATGATGAATTGCTGAAGTATCTGAAGAAGACATTGCCGTTCGGCGATTTTCTGCACGACTATGACAGTGTGTTGAAAGACATTCCGCAGGACGAAGTGCGCGAACAAGCGTGGGAATACTTGCTACCCAAGTATCAGAAACTGCTGGACCGTTACTCGAATCATAGGTTCCTGTATGAAAAGAAAGCAGGTAAAGTACTGTCTTCAAAGAGTATAGATCCCATAGGTTTCTCGGAACAGCAAGCGCACCCGCAGATGGTGGTGCGTAAGAAGGGTCGTAACCATGAGGTGCAACTGGAGTGGAATATCGCCAACCGAGCCGTTCCGCACAAAGAGGTGCAGGTAATTAATTCGGCATTGCTGCAGTATGAGGGTGTTTTGTATGCATTGGGCAGTGTGCAGGAGATCCAAATAGCTGAGCAGTTGCTACCCACGGGTATCATAACTGTGAAGAATGCCGAGTGGCCCGATTTTTTGAAGTCGAAGGTGATGGGCTGGAGCAATCAGGTGCATGTGCATTTCTCCGAGGAGCTGGTAGAGCACATGAATATCGCCCGTCCGGGGTACCGTCTTTATATGTATGAAAAGGACGAGACACTGGTGCTACAACCCGCCTTTATGTATGGAGACACTGAGGTGAAGCCCGGTTATTTCGGCGATGTGATACAGCCGGTGGGTGGAGTGGTAACAATAATGAAACGCAATGAAGGTGCAGAAAAGGACTACCTGGACCTGCTACAGTCGTTGCATACAGATATACAATTCAATAAGCGCGACGGGTTTTTCCATTTGCCCGGTACATCAGTGCTTGCCAATAACTGGTTCTTCCGGTTCAACGAGCTAATGGTGGAGCATAAGGTGGAGCTTATGGGCTTTGAGGGGCTACGCAACTTAAGGGTGAACACCCATAAGCCACAGACCCAGATACAGGTAAGCAGTGGTATCGACTGGTTTGACGCTTCTGTGGAACTGAAATTCGGTGATCAGATCGTTTCTATCATTGACGTGAAAAAAGCACTGGCAGCCCGACAAAATTTTGTTCGCCTTGGCGACGGCTCTATCGGGCTGCTGCCGGATGAGTGGCTGAAGAAATATACCCTGCTGCTGAAGATGGGAGAGACCAAGGGCAACAAGCTGCGCCTGAAGAAATATCACTTCAGCGTGTTGGATGAACTGCTGGCAGAGATAGATGAAGACAAGTTGCACGACGAGCTGGAGGAGAAGAAGGAAAAGCTGGAGCGTGTGCTCAGCAATGACTATTCGCTGATAGATCCGCCAACACACCTCACGGCCACGCTTCGTCCTTATCAGTTAGCCGGTTTCCAATGGCTCATCTTCCTTAATGAGGCTGGGTGGGGTGGTATACTGGCCGACGACATGGGTCTTGGTAAGACCGTTCAGACCCTAGCATTCTTTCAGCATTACAAAAACCAGCATCCCCATGCAGTTTTCATGGTGGTGTGTCCTACCACACTGATGTATAACTGGGAGAATGAGATCAAGAAATTCACGCCTGAGTTACGCCATGTGATCCATCATGGACCTAAACGTACCTCGTCGCCACTGAACTATAAAAATGCGGATGTCATTATTACCACTTATGGTACTATGCGTAGTGACATAAAGGGATTCAGGGAAATAGACTTCGACTATGTGGTGCTTGATGAATCTCAGTCAATCAAGAATCCGCAGTCGCAGGTGGCGAAGGCATCGTTGTTGCTGAACGCTAAGAACCGTCTGGCGCTGAGTGGTACGCCTGTTCAGAATAATACATTCGATCTTTATGCGCAGATGAACTTTCTGAACCCGGGCATGCTGGGCAGCAGGGAGTTTTTTATGAGCGAGTTTGCGACACCTATCGACAAGTTTATGGAAGATGAGGTGAAGCAACAATTGCGTAAGCTTACCCAGCCATTCCTGTTGCGCCGCACCAAGGAGCAGGTTGCAAAAGACCTGCCTGAAAAAACAGAGACCATCCTGTATTGCGAAATGGGTACCGAACAACGTAAGATATACGATGCCTACAGGAATACCTATCGTTCGCAGATATTGGGTATGATAGAAGAGCGGGGAATGGAGCGGTCGCAGATGCACATTTTGCAGGGACTTACCCGATTGCGTCAGATATGTGATTCGCCGGCCATACTTAATGAGGAAGAGCGTTTTCATAACTATTCGGTGAAGCTGGACGAACTGAGCCGCGAGATAACCGAGAATGTGGGCGACCACAAGGTGCTGGTATTCTCTCAGTTCCTGGGCATGCTGGCACTCATCCGCACCAAGCTGGAGGAGGATAAGATCCCGCACGTCTATTTTGACGGTAGCAGCTCTTCTGCAGAAAGGGAACGGGCCATTCAGGAGTTTCAGAACAACCCGGACTGCAGGGTTTTCCTTATCTCGTTGAAGGCGGGCGGTATTGGTCTGAACCTTACCGCTGCCGACTACGTATATATTGTGGACCCGTGGTGGAACCCTGCGGTGGAGCAACAGGCCATTGACCGTACGCACCGTATCGGGCAAACGAAGAACATCTTTGCCTACAGGCTTATTTGTAAAGACACGCTTGAAGAGAAGATGCTGCAGTTGCAGGAGCGCAAACGCAACCTGGCCAACGATCTTGTGTCTGACGACAGTGCTTTCATGCGGCGCCTGACCAAGGATGATATTGCATTCCTCTTCAGTTAGTTGTGTATCAAACTATTGCCTTATGGTTTTTTGCTGCCCTATAGCTGCGGGAAAAAGAGTATTTTTATTCTTTATTCCCGGCCTATGAGCATCCGTGTTGCCAGTTTTTTGATCCTTCTTTTTTCTTCTTTTTATGCCCTTGGTCAGGGCGATAATGTACACTTGCTGGCCCAGAGTCCTGACGGTCATACAGTGAAGCTGGTGTGGTCTATGAACAGCTTGCCGGCGGGTTTCACCGGTTTTGAGATAAGGCGGAAAGACGGCATAGGCGATTGGCATACGCTCAACAAAGTGCCGCTTCTGCCGGGTATATCCCAGAAAAAGGATCTCAGTCCGTTTGAAGCTGATAATGCAGAAGCCACCCGCATCAGGGAGAAGCTGCGTGATCTGGTATATGCCGGAAAATTGCGGGAGTATGATTTTCAGACCTTTTCTGCAAAATGGGTGGCCCGGGACAAAGATGTGCTTGACGTGTTGCAGATGGCGTCGGTGAATTTTGACATTGCCGTTATCAGTGGTTTCGGTTTTGTAGATCATACTGTGACCCAGAAGATGGAGTATCAATACGGTCTGTTTCTGAAGGGTGGTGATAAACCTATCGCTAAAACAAAATGGAATTTCGGGGCAATACCTGATCTTGATGCCGTAAAAGAGATCACGACAAAGGCTCTTCTCAGTACCAGAGGTATCCAGCTTTTGTGGACTGCGGATCTGGCCAGGGTGCGCAGCGGATATGTTTCAGGGTTCAACGTTTATAAACGTGGCATTCGCCTTAACGACCGACCCATACAACCCTCGGGAGGAAAGGAAAAGGCCGAGTACGCCTTCTCAGATACCGGTGCCGACCCGGCTATTGCCGATCAGTACAGCATTAGCGCTGAATCGCTTTTCGGAATTGAGGGAAATATCCGTACCTATGAATACGATCCGGCCGATCACCCCAAGGAATACATAAAGCCGGTTGTAACTAAAATAACGTCACTCGGGTTCTACTTCAAGGAGGGAATTGAAGTGAAATGGACTTTCCAAAAGGATCAGGAGCGGTTCATTAAGGGTTTTGTGGTTGAGAAGGATAATATGCCCGCTGGTTATACAGCGGTGTCTGATGTGTTGCCGGAGGACGCGCGCATATTTGTAGATGAGACATCGTCGCCGGTAAGTAGTGCGCTCCGCATACGCGTCAATGCTGTTTATCGGGACAAGACCGTCATGAACGGAACGGAGCTTTTGTATAGTTACTTTCCCTTGCTCGACCCACCAAGACCTATTAACACAAAGGCGGTAGTTGCCGGCCGGAAACCGGCAGTAAAAATAACCTGGGATCCCATCATAAACGGAGACAGTGTTACGCGCAATTACCACGTATTCATGTATCCGGCGGCCGGTGGTAAGGTAGAAGCATTGAACGATAAGGTGCCGGTGAGGCAGAATTATTTCAACTATCCGATTCCCCGCGGACTAAGTTCAGTACTGAGGTTCTACGTTGTGGCAGAGGGGCGTTCGGGAAGTTTCAGTGTTCCCGGAGACACTGTTCAGGTAGTGACGCCAACTACTGTGATGCCCGCCGTGACGGTTACAAAGGCGGTTGTGGAAGGCAACGATGCTGTATTGCATTGGCAGTTTGCAGAAGTCTCAGACCTGGCGGGATTCCGTATCAGCGATGGCAGCACATTGATAGCCGATGAAAAAGTATTGACGGCCGCCGTTCGGCATTATGTGATCAAAGATGCTGCAGCGGCAGGAGCAGAACACAATTACACGGTGAGGGCTGTGTCGGCGGATGGTGTGGTCAGCGAGGATGCTGTGTCTAAGCAAGTAGTATTTCCGCCGGCGAAAAAGTAGTTGCTAAGCTATTTCGCCCGCTCAATTTTGATGGTCACATCGCTGGAATAAAATGCGAGGAAGACGGTAACTGCCATACAACCCAGGCCGAGCATACAAGCTGCGACAGCACCGATGACCATATTTACGTTCTTGCGTCTGATGCCGGCGAATAAAAGCACCACAAACAATAGCAGCAACGCAATTCCCATGCCGCCTATGAGGTAGATGTTGCTCATTGCCTTATGATCTTTTTTGGTTCCCGAACCGGCGCACCAATTTCTGAGTACCCCGATAGTTTTAATGCTTCGGTTATTTCCTTTTCTGTCTTGTATTTTGCTTTCGATGGCTTGCCGTTCAGCATTCCCTCGAAACCGTTTTCCAGATCGCCGTTCAGTGATATCCGTTTGATTCGTGCAGGAGCTTTGAAAGGAGCAACATTGTCGTAGGCGGTGACACAGAAATGTTTCCCGGTAGCGTCACGGTCTTTCCGGTCCAGTGTAGATTGTATGATGAGTTCACGAACCCCATCGCTGTCAGCATTCGCAAAGAAAACCGCGGTGATCTTTGGCGCTTTGTCGTCTATGCAGAACGTGTCTATGAAAGACCGCTTGTACATATCGGGCTGTTTGGTGGGTGTATACAAGTATGCCACAAGACGCGAACAGTCTTTTACCGGTTTCCCTTCTTCTTCTATATAGTAGCGCTGGGTGAGGAACGCAACTGTAGCCTGTTCAGTACACCATTCGGTCACTTCCTTGCTGTACGCCGCGTTTTCGTCGTGGAATTCAGTATAGATAGGGCGAGTCCGGGTACAGAATTTCTTTATGTCGTCGGTGGGCAGGCGTTTCACCAGTTGACCCCAAGTGCGCACATTTTTTACGTCGTTTTCGGGGCTGTTGTAGAACTTATCGGTTGCGAGGTCCAGACACTTTTTAATGCGCATATCCCACAGTGTCTGCATGGCCACGTCGTCCTTTCCCTGAGGGTTCACCTCGGCATCATACTTATCCTGCAGTTTGTCATATACCTCCATCATGCCATGGTATATGAGGTAGATCTCTTCTTTGAATCTATCCGGGGAGAATTCGCGATTTGCCAGAGAGTCGTGTATCATCCGCGCGTAATTCAACGCAATATCATAGTGGTCCTGTTCGTGGGTGAGCACGTAATTGGTGTGCGCCTCACGTGTGGTATTGCGCACAAACGCGTGACTCTGGAAAGCGCATTTAACCTTGAATTTGAATTTAATTTTTCCGTTTGCCAGCTCTTCTCCCGGGCCATCGGGCGTTATATATATTGCCGGACTTACATATGCTGCTGCCTGCAAGCCTTGTCGAGCCAGTTCCTCCGCATGGCGCCGGTCTTCCTTGTCCTGAAAGTCGTTCCAGGTCAGGGTGCGGTAGTTGATGATCTTCCCTTCGGGGGCTATCCATCCGATGTCATTTCGCTGCGCATTCGATATCAATGAAATGGCAAGAAGCAGCGTAGCTATGATGGTAGTGCGCATTTACAGTGGGTATATTTGTTATTGCTAAAGTAGGAAGTAATATGATAATATAAACAAAAAAGTGGCCTGCACGAAGCAAGCCACTTTTGAGACATAATTGATATCGTCTTTTCTATTAGTACCTGTACATTTCAGGTTTGTAAGGACCATATTTAGGAATACCAAGGTACTCTGACTGTGCGTCGGTCAACTCATCGAGCTGTGCGCCCACTTTCGAAAGGTGGAGGCGAGCCACTTTCTCATCAAGATGTTTAGGCAGCACATATACTTTGTTCTCGTAGTTGCTGTGGTTGTTCCACAGTTCTATCTGAGCAAGTGTCTGGTTGCTGAATGAGTTACTCATAACGAAGCTCGGGTGGCCTGTAGCGCAACCCAGGTTCACCAAACGACCTTCAGCCAGTACGATAACGTCTTTGCCGTCGATATTGTACAGGTCAACCTGTGGCTTGATGGTGTCCTTAGTGTTGCCGTAAGCACCGTTCAACCATGCCATGTCTATTTCGATATCGAAGTGACCGATGTTGCAAACGATTGCCTTGTCTTTCATGGCACGGAAGTGCTTTTCAGTGATCAGGTCGCGGCAGCCTGAAGCTGTGACAATGATGTCGGCTTCTGCAACTGCATCCATCATGCGCTTTACTTCAAAACCGTCCATAGCAGCCTGGAGTGCGCAGATCGGGTCGATCTCTGTAACGATAACACGTGCACCTGCACCACGCAGAGACAACGCGCTACCCTTACCAACGTCGCCGTAGCCACCTACAACTGCAACCTTACCAGCCATCATTACGTCTGTAGCACGACGGATCGCATCTACCAGACTTTCCTGGCAACCGTATTTGTTGTCGAATTTAGATTTTGTAACAGAGTCATTCACGTTGATGGCAGGCATTGGCAGTGTGCCTTTTGCCATACGCTCATACAAACGGTGAACACCTGTAGTTGTTTCCTCGCTCAGCCCTTTGATGTGTTGGATCAGCTCGGTATAGTTGTCCAATACCATATTGGTAAGGTCACCACCATCATCAAGGATCATGTTCAGCGGACGATCTTCGCTACCGAAGAACAAAGTCTGCTCGATGCACCAATCAGCTTCGGCGAGGCTCTGACCTTTCCAAGCGAAAACACCGATACCTGCGGCAGCGATAGCGGCAGCAGCATGGTCTTGCGTAGAGAAGATGTTACAAGAGCTCCAGCGCACTTCAGCACCCAGCTCCACGAGGGTCTCGATAAGTACAGCAGTCTGGATGGTCATGTGAAGGCAACCTGCAATGCGTGCGCCTTTAAGTGGCTTTTTAGGGCCATATTCTTCACGGATCGCCATCAATCCGGGCATTTCGGCTTCAGCAAGCCTGATTTCTTTACGGCCCCACTCTGCGAGGCTGATGTCTTTTACCTGGTAAGGAAGTTTGAAGTCGATCTTCGAACGAGTCATTGTGCTCATATAGTGATTAAATTGAAATTTTCGCAAAGGTAGAGCAATTATCTGAATCGTGAGGTCTTATCATGGTATCGGTGCATTTCTTTTATTGATAATTTGACAAACAGATGTTGCATTTCGGGTTTTGTTCAGCAAGCCTTGTCCGCATTGCGCGTAATTGTCAACAACCAGGGGCAGAATTCTGTTTTGTTTCATATTTATA
>JACSRV010000232.1 GCA_014879545.1 Chitinophagaceae bacterium
TCTTGGTGTACACCAAGATTTGGGTTAAGGTACCTGATTAGTTTTGCCCAAAATTTCGGCTATGGCACGTACTTTCGATTCCCTGGAACTAATTGACAGTCTGAAAGATGAGGTGACCACCATTGTTCAGCGCGCCACAGAGTTGAGCGCGTTGAGTAATGAGCAACTGAACAAACAACCCGCACCCGGCAAATGGAGTGTGGCGCAAATTGTTGAACACCTTAATACCTACGACCGTTATTATATCCCTCAGGCTTCGGAACTACTGAATAAGGCCGTGCGGGTGAGTGGCAGTAAACAATTCAAGCCCGGGTGGCTGGGCGAGTATTTTGTCAATTCCATGTACTCACAGGTAAAGACGACAGGTGCGGTCACCAATAAAATGAGCGCGATGAAGGGGCATATCCCCGAGGAAACCCTCGATGCGGCAAAGGTGCTGAATGAGTTTCTGGTCGATCAGCGTAAACTACTTGCTTTGCTGGAGCAGATGAAGGGTGTAGACATGGCATCGGTGCGTATACCCATTACCATTTCAAAGTTCATTACTATTAAACTTGGCGACGCTATCCGTTTTCTGGTGGCACATGAAGTGCGCCATTTCAGTCAGATCGAACGTACGCTTGAAGCCATAGGGAGTTGATCTCTTAAAAGAATACTGCCATTTCCTGCTGATACTTGCGCGCCTCGGCATTTGCTTTTTCTGCAAAGTCGGTGCCGCTACCTGCATAAATAATGCCGCGCGATACGTTGATGAGCAGACCCGCGTCTTTATTGAACGCGTTGCTGCACACTGTATGTACATCTCCGCCCTGCGCGCCCACACCGGGAACGAGGAAGAAGTGATCGGGTAGCAATGCGCGCACTTCCTGCAGTTGTTCTTTGCGGGTGGCGCCTATCACAAACATGATATTCTCCGGCGTACCCCAAGAGGCAACTGTTTTCAACACTTTACGATACAGCTGTTCGTCGCCGCACTGTTGCAGCTGAAAGTCTGCACTACCTGCATTGGACGTAAGCCCCAGCACAATACTCCATTTTCCTTCGAACTGGAGGAAAGGTTTCACGCTATCGGCGCCCATGTAGGGGGCTACGGTTACACTGTCGTATGGGTAGGTGTGGAAGAACGTGCGGGCATATTGTTCTGAAGTGTTGCCTATGTCGCCGCGTTTGGCATCGGCTATTGTGAAAATGCCCTTAGGGATGTAGTTGAGTGTACGCTCCATGGTCTGCCAGCCTTTTATACCCTGAGCTTCGTAGAAGGCAGTATTGATCTTGTAGGCAACGGTATAGTCTTTTGTGGCATCGATGATGGCCTTATTGAATGCGAATGCCGGATCTTCTTCCTGCAGCAGGTGCTGAGGGATCTTAGATAGGTCGGTATCAAGACCTACACACAGCACAGACTTCTTTTCAAATATGGTTGCTACAAGTTGTTCGCGATTCATGGCGCAAAGGTAATGAACGCAACGAATTGGCAGGAGCCAACGTAACGGATAAATAAAGTAAAATCGGGAAAATAGGGCGGTCTATTTCTTGTTTTTCTGCCTTTCCAGCAGTTCGCGAGCCGGGAGCCATTTTATCTGGCCGTCGTCATCGGCAATAACAGCCAGTTCGTTATTGGCTGCCTTTTTCTCATACAGCTTACGGATAGCCAGTTTCAGGCCTTCGGCTATTTTATCCAACAATTCAGCGTTTTCCTGATTTGTATTCATATAAGCGTATTAATGATAGTCCAAATGTCGTTATTTTCTACCGTAATATCAAAACCGTTGAGCCAGGTCGGTGGGCCGGGGTCATCAGTTCTTAAGGGTATAGTTGGCCGGAATTGTCAGCGGGAATTCAAGTGTTTTGTCAAACTCTGTATTTTGCAACTCCATGTCAATGGTGTACGTCTTCACGCCGTTCTGCAAGTGAACGGTGCGACCTGTGGATACCTTGCGGTCAGAAACTACTTCGTAGTAGCGGTAGTCAATGAGCGCGGTCGGGCCATTGGCCGCCTTTGTGCGCAGGTTTGTGATCGCAATGGTACTATCCGACTTCAGATAGCTTAAGTCCTGCAAATAGGTTTCGTCTTCGGTATGCAATTGCCACGATGAGTCTTTAGCCTCGGCCGTGGTGAGGCGTCCGTCGGCAAGCGGATCTCCGACAAACAGGTTCTGCAACTGAGAGAACTTAACCGGCACAGGTAGTATGCGGGCCACATCACTCAGCGATATCAGTGTCTTTTCTTTGTCTTTGTAATTAACCATGAAGAAACTGTCGCGGGTCACAACCATGCGCGCTACGGGGTAAAGCCCGCCAAGTGCCGTAATGTGCACCCACACAATGCTGTCTTTAGCAATGCGGAAGTTGGCTGAAAAGTCGGCCGTGCCATCAGGGCCTTCGAAACTCACCTTGGCTTTGCCGGAAAATGTCTTGTAGGGAATACGTTTATTCCACAGCGGCATCAACAGATCGGTAAGCGGGGTGGGGGCGGGAGTGGCAACAGGAGCACCCGTAACCACAGGCGCAGGCGCTTTTGCGGCAGTATCTTTAGTAGCAACAACCGCACTTTCCTGCTTGCTTTTTTTCTTTTTGCTGAACAGTTTTGAAGAGCATGACGACAATAAAAACGGCATCGCCAGCAGCATGCTGTATCGGGTAAGATTATTCATAGAGCTTTCCTTCGCTGATCTTTTTGTCCAGGTTTTTATCGTCACTGCCTTTTTCTTTTGCTTTTTTCCACGCGTCAATTGCGCCCTGTTTGTCGTTCTGTTTGTACAGAATGTCGCCGAGGTGGTCCCAAAGGGTAGCACTTCCGTCTTTTACAACGGTCAGGGCCTTCATTATGAACGTTTTGGCTTTTTCGTAGTCGCCCTTCTTGTACCATATCCAGGCATAGGTGTCAAGGAAGTTCACTTCATTCGGGCGCAGATCAAGCGACTTTTTTGACATCTTTTCGGCATCGTCCAGCCGCACGCCGCGTTCTGAAAGATAGTAAGCGTAGTTGTTCAGTACCGTGGCGTTATTGGGATCGAGGCCCAGTGCTTTTTCAAAGGTCTCGTCAGACTGAGGGTACTGTTTGTTGTTGTAGTACACATCGGCAAGCGTACTGTACATCTGTGCCAATACTTCTTTGTCTGTTTCCGGTTGCAGGTCAATGGCGCGGTTGATAGCCTTGATGGCCGAAGGGAAATTTCCCTTGTTGAGATATCCTATGCCATTGTAGAAATGGGTGATAGATTGGCTCGGGAACAACTTGATGGCGCGCTCGCTGGTCTTTATCAGCGAGTCGGCATATTTCTTCTCCTGGTAGTTACCCAGTAGCCGAGCCCAAACAGAGAAGTTGGATGGCTTTAAGGCCAGAGAGCGCTTGTACATTACAATGGCGCTATCGGTAAGGTTGCTTCCCTCCAGTGCTTCGCCATAGTATTCCAGTATCTGAGCATCGGCAGGGCCTTGTTCGGCCAGCTTGGCTATAAGCGGTAATGCTTCGGCCAATGCGGTTGTTTCATCGGGCATGGTCTGTATGTATGCCTTCAGTAGCTCCAGCTGCAGCTCGGTTTCCATGCCGGTGTTGGTGATGGCCTGTTTTACATAAGACTTATAGCGGGCAGTATCGCCCTTGCGCAGGTAATGCCCGGCAAGGCCCAATTGCACAGCAGGGTCGTTTGGTAGTTTTTTTAACGCGCTTTCATAAATGGTCGCCGCTTTTTCGGGCTGGTTGTTGTTGTCATACAGTTCGCCCATCAGCTTGTAGTATTTGCCGTTGCGCGGATCGCTGTCTATCATTTGCTGCACCACTGCCGCCGCTTTCGGAACATCATTCATGTTCAGATATAGCTGCATTTTGTGGGCCAGCAGGTCTTCATCATCAATATTGCGTACCAGCGCGATGTCAAGGTATTTGATGGCGTCCTGGTTTTTACCGGCTCTTTCAAAGTACTCGGCCGCGCGTACAGGGTACTCCTCATCGCGCTTTTCCATCTCGGTCAGTTCCACATACACGTTGGCTGCGTCCACGTATTTGCCAAGGCCAACCAATACCTGCGCATAAGCCTCTTTATACCATTTGTTGCCGGCATCCAGCGACATGGCTTTTTTTATACTGGCCAGCGCCAGTTCGCTCTTCTTCTGATCGGTGTAGATATTCGCCAGTTCATAATGCGCGGCGGCAACTTCGGGGCGTTTAGCAATGTACTGTTTCAGCAATGCCTCCTGTTGCTTTTCGTCGGCATGCAACTTTGCTTTCAGTGCTTCAAAGTATAGCTCGTCTGTCTGTGCACGTTTACCTTCTATGGTCTCCGCGATATCCTCTTCTTTTTGCGCGCTATCGGCCGATGGTGCTCCCTGCGCAGGCGACACTCCCGGTGTTATCTTGATGCTCTGGGCATGCAAAGGCGCATTGGCCGTCGCAAGTCCGCTTATCAGGGCAATGAAGTAGGTGCGTAGTCTCATATATGCGTAGAGAAGTCGCCGATGCTCAATTCGTCAGCTTTCTCTATGTAAGTTACACTTTTACCAAACATAGAGTTGTCGATGCAAGCATTTTTAACAACACTGTCAGACTGGATGATGCTGTTGCTGATGCGGGAATCCTCCACAGAAACGCCTTTTTCCAGCGAAACAAACGGACCTATCACGGAATTGGTCACCATTGCACCCTTCCCTATGTAACACGGCGGAATTATCACCGAGTTTGTAATCACTGCCGATGGGTCAATGAGTTGTTCCTTGTTCTGCTTTATGTCAAGGATTCGGCCGTTAGTGTACACTGTCGCATCTTTGTTGCCGCAATCCAACCATTCTTCCACCTGTCCGGTATAGAACTTTACGTCGTTGCGCAGCATATGCTCCATCGCATCGGTGAGCTGGTATTCGCCCTTCAGCTTTATGTCGTTGTCTATGAGACGCTGTAATTCTTTTTTTAGTCGCTCCCCATCGCGGAAGTAATACACGCCAATGATGGCGAGGTTGGATACGAATTCCTTAGGTTTTTCAACAAAAGCTTCTATCTCACCGGCGGCATTCATTTTTACTACGCCGAAAGCCGTCGGGTCCTCCACTTTCTGCGTCCATACAATAGCATCTTTGTGCGTATCTATGCTGAAAGTAGCCTTGAACAACGTGTCAGCAAAAGCTATGAACACATTTCCCGACAGGGTGTCAGCAGCGCATAGTATAGCATGTGCGGTTCCCAGTGGTGTTTCCTGGTAGCATATCTTGCCCTTTGCACCCAGCGTTTCCGCTACCGAGCACAGATGGTCTTCTACCTCCCTGCCAAAGGCGGGGCTGATGACAAATGCGATCTCTTCAACTTTTTCGTTGCTCGTAGCCACTATGTCTTCAACAAGGCGCTGTACAATTGGTTTTCCGGCAACAGGCAGCAGGGGTTTTGCAGTAGTGAGGGTGTGAGGCCTCATGCGTTTTCCCATTCCTGCCATTGGTATAATGATGTTCATTAGTCTCTTTGTTTAAGTGTATCGGTGTGAAAGTTCAGTTGATCGATATGATAGGTCTTATTTGGTTCCAGAATGTCCGAAACCACCTGCTCCCCTGGCGGTCTCGTCAAGGCTTTCGGTCGGTGCCCATTCCACTACTTCGTAGGCGGCAACGATCATCTGTGCAATGCGTTCTCCGTCTTCAATGGTCTGTGCCTCGCCCGAAAGGTTGATGATACCCACCATTATCTCGCCACGGTAGTCACTATCTATAGTGCCCGGTGAGTTAATGACTGTGAGGCCGCGCTTGATGGCGAGGCCGCTGCGGGAGCGTATCTGTGCTTCGAAGCCAACCGGCAATGCCATATACAATCCTGTCGGGATGATGCGCCGCTCAAGGGGCTGAAGCGTAACTGCCTCAGTCAGCCAAGCACGAAGGTCCATGCCACTGCTACCGGATGTTTGGTAGACAGGCAATGCATGTGGCGATTTGTTGATGATCTGTACCTGTATCATACGAGTGTGCAAAGGTAGTACCTGTCACCTGTAATGCGAAACTACAGCGCACAACACGGCCAAATACTGCAAAAGATGTGAAAAAATAGGCTGATGAACCGTTACCAGTCGCGGTTATGGTGTTTGTGGTAAGAGCGGTAGTGCTTTTTGTTCACATAGTGGCTCTTGTGGTGGTAGCGTTGCCAGGTACCCATGAAACAACTGCTGAGGTTGGTCATCAAAAAGAGTAAAATAAGTACCCTCAATATTCTGATCTTCATAAGTCGGCGAGCTTGATGTTCAGTTGTTATAAATTGCAGCTAATATCGGTAATTTTTTGGTTTTTCCAGCCGCGTGTGTGCAATTCTGAGCAATTTTTGCGTTTCTGTTGCCGATTTTCGGTTTTCCGCACACGTTTTAGTCCTGTTTTTGTTTTAAATTTACAATTATGCAGCATGTAACCCATGATAAACTGACAGATGCTCAGCTGAACCTGATAAAGTCATTCAGATTTCTGAAGGATAAGCAAGAGTTAAAGGAAATAGACTCACTGATCAATTTTTACCTCGAACGTAAGCTCGATGAAGCAATTGATAAGGTTGAGTCCGATAGGAAATATTCTGCTGAGGTCTATGAAAGCTGGCTTAATGCTCCCAAACCGACCAGCAGTAAATGAGAGTAGTTTTAGATACAAACTGTTTTATCAGTTGTATTGGTAAGAAGTCGCTGTATCGAAACGTTTTCGACAGCTTTTTAAACGGAGAAATTACGTTGTGTTTTTCTACCGAGACACTTCTGGAATATGAAGAAGTGTTTTTGGATAAGTGGGGCACTGATGTTACACAGAACTTATTGGCAAGAGTTGTCAGGGCTCGGAATATCGAGTACACGAGTATCTTTTTAAACTTCAATGCAGTGACCAAAGACGCTGACGACAACAAGTTTGCCGATGCATATCTGGCAGCAAATGCAGATTACATTGTCAGCAATGATGCGGCATTACTTGCACTGAATAGTTCGGATTTCCCTCCGTTTCAAGTGCGAACATTAGCTGTTTTTTCCGAAATATTGCATAGTAAATAGTACTTAATACATGATTCAATAACTGGTTCCAGTGGAGAAAGTAGTTGCAAAAACAGTTGGCCTTTCCTGGTATGCTCTGTTTCCAATATTTGGAACTATCATGTTTGCGATAGCAAGTGTTTTTTGTTTTTTGTGGGCATTTGAAAATGGTATTTATCCACAAGTAGCCCCACTGTTCTTAAGTGCATTTTTCTGTCTTTTTTCTCTCCTTAATTTATTTTATCTCTTTTTCTCCGGAATTACGAAACTATATGAGGATCAGTTAGTCCGCTACTCTTTTTTTGGACTCCCTATAGTCAGGATTTACCTTTCGGATGTAACAAATGTCGAGGTAATTGAATACACTGATGCGAAGTATGAGGAGTTAGTTGTGTATGCCAATATGAAAAAAATAAAAGTGAATACCCATTCCAGTGAAGAATATACTGTTATAAAAGAGTACATCTTATCACGGGGTATTGATAGTACGCGAAATACTATTCGCAAAGATGAAGGTAATATGAGTCAATCCAGGTTAGTAGATCGAATAAATACCACCTTTAATGTATTTGGTTTATTTCTTGGGTTTTTGTTCCTGTGGTTTAGTGGTAGAGACTATTTCTACCCAAATCATGAATTCAAAAATATGACTCTAAGCACAGTGCCTGGAATACTTGCCGAAGATCCTATTGTACATAAAACGAGAAGCCATACGGCTAGGTTCAAGTTGAAAAGGTATCCGGATTTGATATTTGAAATATACAAATACTACAATTGTGCTGATATTTATGGGATTGAATCCAATATGAAACGCGGAGATTCTGTCTACATAACGATCAATTCCGACCAATTTAATAAACATATCAACAGACAGATGCCGTTGAGTTTTACCGACAAGTACGTCAACTATGGGGTAATACAAGTTTATGGATTGTCTGACACTGCATATATGTATCTGGATATAGACATTCGCAAACCAATAAATGAGCAGGGGTCCCTTGCGTGGTTTCTTTTAATTGGAGGTATTGGATTAGCTGTAATTTCGTATAACTCCTATGAGCTATATAAGATGTACAAATAGTCGGTTTAGGATAAAATACTGATCATAAAAAGTATTTACCCGCCTCTGTCACCCGCTTGGCTATTCTGCGGCGGGCTTCCTTAGTATTAAAATTACCCACTTTGGTAAATCGTTTTACCCCCAGCAGCATCATGCGCTGCGTGTCTCCTTCTGCAAATGCGTTGACCGCGGATTTCCCTGCGTGATTGATCCGGTCTGCCGCATCGTAGAGGAAGGTTCGGGCCATATCCGTGGCTATAGCTGCGTCGGCATGACCTGTTTGCGTCATTTTCATTGCCCTCAGCACCACACATTCGGCCTGGAACGTGTCAATAGCCATATCTGCCAGATACATCAGTAATTCCTGCTCGTGTTCCAGTTGCATCATCAGTTGTTGGGCGGCAGCTCCGGCACACATCAGTATCGCCTTTTTGAAATTCGCTATTGCTTTCAGCTCGGCTGCAAATGGTGTATCATCATCGCTGAAGTCAGGTATGCTCATTAGTTCCTGCTGCACCGCCATGGCGGGCTTCATCAAGTCTATGCGTCCCTTCATGGCGCGTTTAAGGTACATATCCAGTATCAGCAGGCGGTTGATCTCGTTTGTGCCCTCGAATATCCTGTTGATACGGCTGTCGCGGTATGCCCTCGAAATATTGTACTCGTCAGAATAGCCGTTGCCGCCATGTATCTGCACGCCCTCGTCCACTACATAGTCCAGTGCCTCGCTGCCCAATACTTTCAGCATCGCGCATTCTATGGCGTATTCTTCGGCAGCACCCAACAGGGCATCTTCCCGGCCTGCCGCATGTAGTTCATGTTCTTTATTGTCTATCCATGCTGCAGTGCGGTACAGTGCAGTGTCAGAAGCAAATATACGAATGGCCATCTCGGCCAGTTTGTGTTGTACGGCACCGAAGTTTGCTATCGGTGTTTTGAACTGTTCACGTGTCTTTGCATAGGCTACCGTTGTTGAGAGTGCCCGCTTGGCTCCTCCCATGGCTGCAGCGCACAGTTTCAGCCGGCCTATGTTCAATATGTTGAAGGCAATGATATGCCCCTTTCCTATTTCGCCCAGCAGGTTGCCGGCCGGTACCACACAGTTCTCAAAGAACACCTGCCGCGTGCTGCTTCCCTTGATGCCCATCTTATGTTCCTCCTCGCCAAACGATAGTCCGGGTGTATTGCGTTCTACAATAAATGCGCTGAACTTGTCGCCGTCCACCTTGGCAAATACCGTAAAAACATCGGCAAAACCACTATTGGTGATCCATATCTTTTGCCCGTTAAGTGTGTAGGTCTGTCCGTCGGCCGATGGGGTAGCAGTGGTGCGTGCGGCCAGCGCATCCGACCCCGAATTGGGCTCAGTGAGCGCATAGGCACCCTTCATCTCGCCGGTGGCCAGTTTGGGTATGTACTTAGCCTTTTGTTCTTCGGTGCCGAAGTACAGGATAGGCAGAGAACCAATACCATTGTGGGCAGCCATGGCCACCGCAAAAGAGTGACCACCACCCAGATATTCATTCACAAGTGTGGCTGTCACGAAATCCTTGCCCAGTCCTCCGTATTCTTCCGGGAAGGCAGCGCCCAGCAGACCCAGCGCACCGGCTTTATCCAGCAGGCCGGGCATAATATTGTCCTTCTGCAGGTCTATGTCCACAATGTGCGGCAATACTTCCTTGTCCAGGAATTCATCACACATCTGTATGATCATTCGCTGCTCCTCATTGAAGTCTTCCGGGGTGTAAATATCTTCCCATCCTGACGGTTGTATCAGGAACGATCCGCCCGTCATAGCTGCTTTGGTTTCCATGCGCTTTTTCTTTCTATAAAGCTACCAACAAACCCGCAAAATCAAGTGTTAAATTGTACATGATGACACGTAAAACGGCATGATATTCGTCACCCGACTTTGAGCTATCAGAACGACAGATCGAGTACCGAATTGGTGCGGTAGGCAGTGTGCGGGCGCGTGGCTGCGCCAATCTTTGTGTAGCTGCCCAGTAGTATCATCCTGTGTCCCAGCGACTCTACGTCTTCATCTACAAGCAATTGCATTACCACATCTACAGGGCTGGTCATGCCATAGCTGCAGCATTCGCCGTTATACTTCTTCACCTTCCGGCATTTGTCTGAGAGCCGGTCGTGACCGGTATAACCTGCTTTGCCTGCAGTTTCGGCATGGCAGGCGGCACTAACAAAACAAAGTGAATCGGGTTGCAGTCGCCCAAGGGGTTGCATGGTGCTCATCTGCTGAATGAGCGAACCGTAGTATTTCTCCGAATTAAGATCAACGTTGTTGGCAGCACACCATGGTTTCACTACTTTTTCGCAAAAGAGGGCAGGGTGTTGCCTGGCAATGTTCACTATCTGGATCATCTGCTTTTCCTCCGCTGTCATAAAACGAGACTTTGCCGCAGTGTTACAGGCATTGTATTTCGCGGCTGCCCATTCAGTGCCATAATCGGCCAAAGGAGACACGGCACCATTCTTTTGCTGCGGAGCAAAGAAAAACGACAGTAACAGAAGAAAAACGGGGTACATGATCTTCCTATTTCAAAAAACAGATCAGCTTCTATGCAAGATATTCGTTGTTTCTCCTGCCCCTCTAAGAGAAGCAGGGCTTCTCTTAGTCCAGCTTCAATACTGCGAGGAACGCTTCCTGCGGCACATCCACACTGCCTATCTGGCGCATACGCTTCTTGCCTTCTTTCTGCTTCTCCAACAGTTTACGCTTACGGCTGATGTCACCACCATAACACTTGGCGGTAACGTCTTTACGCATGGCGCTGATGGTCTCGCGGGCAACGATCTTGGCCCCGATAGCTGCCTGAATGGCAATAACGAATTGCTGACGTGGCAGCAGTTCTTTGAGTTTTGTACACAACTTGCGGCCAAAATCCTCGGCGCGGCTGCGGTGTATCAACGCACTCAACGCATCCACCTGTTCACTGTTCAGCAGTATGTCCATCTTCACAATGTCACTCTCACGATAGTCAAGCGGATTGTAGTCGAATGAGGCGTAACCGCGGGTGCATGACTTCAGTTTGTCATAAAAGTCGAACACGATCTCGGCAAGCGGCATTTCAAATATAAGCTCCACACGGGTTGGTGTGAGGTAGTGCTGATTGATAAGCAGGCCACGCTTGCCCAAACAGAGACTCATGATATTGCCAATGTAATCGGGCAGGGTGATGATCTGCGCGCGGATGAATGGCTCCTCAATACGGTCTATATGGTTGGGAGGCGGCATCTCGCTCGGGTTATTCACAATGAGCTGCTTGTCCTTTTCGCGTGTGGTATAGGCACGGAAGCTAACGTTCGGCACGGTGGTGATCACCGTCTGGTTGAACTCCCTTTCCAGTCGTTCCTGAATGATCTCCATGTGCAGCATGCCCAGGAAGCCGCAACGGAAACCGAAGCCAAGCGCTTGAGATGTTTCCGGCTCAAAGGTGAGCGAGGCATCGTTCAGCTGCAGTTTTTCCATGCAGTCGCGCAGGTCTTCAAAATCGTCGGTGCTCACCGGGTAGATACCGGCAAATACCATCGGCTTCACTTCCTGGAAACCTTTTACACTGTCCTGTGTGGGGTTGGCCACCGAAGTGATGGTGTCGCCCACCTTCACCTCTTTTGCGTTCTTGATTCCGGTGATAATGTAGCCCACATCGCCTGCGCGTACCTCGTTCTTAGGGGTGAGCGCCAGCTTCATAATGCCAACTTCGTCTGCATTGTACTCGGCATCAGTATGAATGAATCTGATCTTTTCGTTCTTTTTGATAGTTCCGTTGAACACGCGGAAATAGGCGATGATGCCACGGAACGAGTTGAACACAGAGTCGAAGATAACAGCCTGCAGGGGCGCTTCCGGGTCGCCGGACGGGGCAGGGATGCGGTCTATGACAGCAGTGAGTATCTCTTCAATGCCTATGCCGCTCTTGCCGCTGGCCAGTACGATGTCTTCCGGTTTGCAGCCAATGAGGTCCACGATCTGATCCGTTACTTCCGGGATCATGGCGCCATCCATGTCTATCTTGTTGATGACAGGGATGATCTCCAGATCGTTATCCAACGCCAGGTAAAGGTTGCTGATGGTCTGCGCCTGTATACCCTGACTGGCATCAACCAGCAGCAGCGCGCCTTCGCAAGCGGCCAGTGCACGGCTCACTTCATAGCTGAAATCCACGTGGCCGGGCGTATCAATGAGGTTGAGTGTGTATTTCTGACCCCTCCATTCATAGTCCATCTGGATGGCGTGGCTCTTGATGGTGATACCTTTTTCCCGCTCCAGGTCCATATCATCCAGCACCTGAGCCTGCATATCGCGGTGGCTAATGGTTTTGGTGAATTCCAAAAGGCGGTCTGCCAGGGTGCTTTTACCGTGGTCGATATGTGCTATGATGCAAAAGTTGCGAATGTTCTTCATGTAAGACTAAAAAGCCTGCAAAGGTACGTAATATAATGTGTAAACTTACGAACGCGGCGGCCGACGATTCCCGGGTGGTTTTGGCCTAGTGTCGGCGTTCCTCCGAAATTGGTTAATGTTCCCTGATTTGAGGCGACATGACAAACCGAGTTTGTACCTTTATTCTTCACTTAAAATATTTTCTATATGCCTTCTGTAAACGTCTATCTTACCTTCAATGGTAATTGCGAAGAAGCTTTCAATTTTTATCGCTCGGTGTTTGGCGGCGAGTTCCCCTATGTAGGCCGGTTCAAAGACATGCCACAGACCGAGGGCGCACCTGCAATGCCACCAGAAGCAGGTAACCTTATCATGCACATCTCATTGCCCATAGGCAATGGCACTGCAATTATGGGTAGCGATACCGGAGGTGAGTGGTCGGCCCACTTTAAGCAGGGCAACAACTTTTCTATATCTGTAAATACGGATAGCAAGGAAGAAGCCGACCGTTTATTCAACGGGTTGTCGGCAGGTGGGCAGGTGATCATGCCGATGAACAAGACGTTTTGGGGCGACTATTTCGGCATGTGGACCGATAAGTTCGGTATCAACTGGATGATCGGCTTCAACGAAAATCAGCCGCAGTAATTTCCCCGTTTCAGAAAAATCAACAAAAATCGGGTCTAAGCCGAAATGGAAACGAGCACAGTTCACCTCAACAGGTGGACCGTGCTCGTTATACATTTTTCGTTATCACATTTTCACAAAACGAAGTACTTCGGTGCCATTGTCTCCCCTGAGGGAGATAAGGTAAACACCGGCAGGCAGTGCCTTTACGTCCACGACTGTTGTCGGGTTTACCACATTTTGCTGCACATACACTTGTCCTAAGCTATTAGTGATGCTGAAGGAGTTGTAGGTATTGGCGGCAGGCATGGTGATGGTGAGTTGCTCACGGGCAGGATTGGGATACACCTTGGCTCCTGTGCCCGCATTGCCCACAGATACCGGCGGTGGCGGTGCCGGTATGCCGATAGTGTCTTGGGCGTTATTGGTCATAACCACATCGTTGCCATCGAAGTAGATACCCACCCTGTGCGGAATGAGGGTGCCGTCTGCCAGACCGTCTTTTATCTTCACGCGGAACCTGAAGCTGCCCTGACATTCGTTGTGGAAGGAACTGTCCAGTAGTTTAATATTAGGGAAGTCGAACTTAATGATATTGAGGCCACCTGCATTGCTGAACGCAATATCCATACGTGCCGATGATGCGAGTATTTCCAGTGAGTTCATATCAAGATTGGCCGACACTGTATCCAATACGTGAACATTGTGTGCGGTATCGTTGCCCATGTTCTCGAAGCGCACGGTATAGTCGAGTGTGGTGCCGGCCGGAACGAAGCCGGAGGGTGTTACGGTTATATCGTTGGGGTCGAAGGGGCCGCGAATGATATTGGTGTCATTAAAGTTGTTGTTGGGTGTGTAGATGTCTCCTGTAATGGGGGTGACCATGAAGGCGGACCGCACCGAGTCGCCCGGTACGCGGGTAGGCCCCGAAGTAACGAAGGATGCGAAGATCGGAGGTGGTGCAGCATTGAATGCCGTAGTGCTCGCCAGGTTCCAGGTAATTGTGTTGCCGGTTACCGATGCGGGTGCAGGGCTGGCGGAGGAGAGATCATATTTGCTGCTAAACGACATAGACACCACTGGCGAAACAGCGCTGCAGGTGCTGTTCTGTACGTGGATCTGTGCGAAACCGGTGTTGGGCCGCCACATGGTGCTGCCCCAGACTTTGAGCTCGTGTCCCGACCCCGTGACGCATTGCAGTCCGAATGACTTTGCAGGGTAGATGACAACCGATGAAGAAATGGTGTCGTAAATAATGCCGGATGAGGGGCAGGACACTGTCATATTGCTACCCAGGCTTATGATGCTGAACGCATAAACGGTGCCTGCCGGGCCATATGCCTTGTAGTACAGTCCGCTCACAGCAGGCAATGTATCTACCGGAATACCCGCAGAATCGACACGGATCCGGCAAGGGAAATAAGAATAAATGTCGTATCCGTCGTAGGTGCAGTTGCCGTTGTTGTCGTTGTATATTTTTATTGGCAGGGTGTTGCAGTGTGCATACGTATAGGAGTGTAGTGATGAGTCGAGCAGGGTAGTGCCGTTATACAGTTTTTGTTTTATAGTGTAGGTGCCGGGTGCGCTATAGGCATGACTAATCGAATGACTACCACCCGCCGGCACTGTAGAAACATCCGTGAAGCCATCTCCAAAGTTGGTGGTCATGCTGTATGTGGGAGCCGGGCTGCACACGTTGGTATTGATGGTTGGTCCCAGGCAGGCGGTAGCAGGTGGTTCGCTCAGGGAAGTGGTGCTGATGCCTGTCCAGATCGTGGGTCCGTAACCTGGCACCGGACAATAGCCCGGGGCAGGCGTTTTTGCTGCCATGAAAGAAATTGCAGCAGTGCCTTCAGTAAGCCCAAGGAGGGTGTCTGCCATCAAAACGGTAGCTACAGTTGGTGTACTGGATGTCCAGTAGCCGGGAAAACTCGATATCAACACTGTTGGTACCCCGGCACACACCGACATGGGAACACTAAGTCCCATATAGGGGTTCACATGGACATGCCGCTTACCCATGCATCCGGAGGGCATTATGTACCGCACCGTGTCGGTCATAAGCATCGGGCCCGGACCCGGCATAGTGTGGTACAACAGACCTGTCGGGCCTATGGAGTCTGCTGCAACACTGTCGCAGGTCCACATGCCACCCGCAATTGATGCCGTGAATGTGTCGGCCGGATAGCCGGGGCAGAACACAGAAGAGCCCATAATAAATGGAGTGGGATTGACGGTAATGGTACTGTAAACCGATTCTGCGCCAACGGTATAAGTTATGGTTGTGGTGCCCGCGGACGACAAACCGGCGCCCAGCACAATGCCCGACGAAGAACCGACCGTAGCAACCGATGTAGTTCCTGATGTCCAGGTGCCACCCGGCGTAGTGTTAGTGAGGGTAATGGTGCTACCACCGCATACCGTTGTGGGGCCGGAAATGGGCCCTAAAACGGCCATAGAATTAAATGCAGCCAACAGCGGCACAAAAATAGATAGGAGGAATTTCATATTTGGGTATATTGAAGTGTACCTATAAAGGCGCTAATTTAAACGAAATGGTTGGGTAGGAGTGTGTTTTTGCAGCCCGGATCTGCAGACGCACCTGTTTGCAGCAATGTGAAACCGGATTTTCCTACCGCGATACATTGGTTGTCTCTTTTTCTTGCCGGACAAAACTGCCCGTTGCCGATCGCAATGATGCGGCGGCTTGTCAGCTCGTGCCATTGGTGCTAATATGGCTGAATTATTATAACTTTAATAACTAGTGTTAAGTTAATTATAAAATGACGTATAAATAAGTACCTTTGTAAGAAACATGGTACTATATA
>JACSRV010000034.1 GCA_014879545.1 Chitinophagaceae bacterium
CCTCTATTTGGTTCGAAGTTTTGTCTGTTAGGTGCACATTACTCGATTTTACCCGATCTTCCTCGATTTTACTCGATTGGGACAAAAAAGGCTCGAAATCCACTCTTTTTAGGGTGGATTTTTTGTTTTTCTGATATACATATTCAGGCAAAATAACGATGTCGCTTGTGAAACATTAGTATGTCAAACTTGATTTCAGCTTGATTCGAGAATTCGTTTGGAACCAAAACCTAAAAAGCAACTTCATTAGCTACTTTTGTTTTGTAGCTTTTTGGTATATTCACCTTATTCCTGTTACTGTTCATTTTTTTTCTTCTTCCGGATGCTGAATATATAAAATACATACCCCATGCCCATGGCTGCATAACCTAGCGCAAATACAACATCCTTTGTTTCGTGCGGGCCCATAAACAGAATGGCGTATAAGATCGCACCTGTAAGTAAAATAAAAAAAATTGCCAATGCCATACCCGATGACCCCTCATAAATAGTCTTCTTCCTGATTATGGTCGGAGCTTTACATTCTGTGGTTTTCCGATTTTCAGCCATTTCTGCAAAGGCATTTACAAAAGACAATAACTGGCTGTTGTCCCCTATATTGTTGCATGCCAGCAAAAGTTTCTTGCCCGTTCGCAGGTAAATTTTCAGCCTAGGTACAGGATATGTATATACTTTATAAGCTGCTACTTCATCCATGGCGATGTGGTCATCCAGACTTTGCTCAAAAAACGGTTTATACTCGCAGCTTATTTTTATGCTATCGGGAAACAGTATTATCACTAATTTTTGTACCAGCACATGGAGTAGAATGAAACGAATAGCTAAAATAGCCAACACCATACCTACTAACAATGTTACTATCATTGCCAGTGTAGACATTCCGGTTTTCACAACAATGGCAATGCCTATCGCCATAAAACCAATTATTATAGTCATCATGGCAAAGAACGCAACAAATGAAGTAAGATTGGATACGGTTCGTACGCGATATTCTGTACCAATACTATCGTTGGGCATATTTTCTTGCATACCTTGCACTATCATATTCTACAAACATACGCCTTGTTTTGCGAGTATTCAACATGTACCTCATCGGCAGGCGAAAGACCACTAGTACTCGTTCGCAACGAGTATGTTACGGATTGGCGTATTCTGCATTTCCGCCGTTGTTGGTGTTCTTCCGTCCCAGGCGGGTCACCTCCTTCAGAGACCTGCCGGCAATTAGGGGACTATAAATGACCTCATTTCAAACAACTCATAAAACAAATCCTCTATTTGGTTCGAAGTTTTGTCTGTTTGGTGCACAAATCAGTAAACAGTGTGAGCGAACAGCGAACAGTGTTTACTGATTTCTCTGTTTTCTGGCACTGTTTCTGTTTCTTCTACTCCCCACCATTTCACCATGCTGATATTCGAGAATCTGGAGGTGTATAAAAAGGCCTACTCAATCAATCAAAAAATATACCGGTTTTTAAAACACAAGACCATTATAGCGCGGTACGTGCGTGACCAACTAGGTAGGGCTACTCTAAGTATACAATTGAACATAGCAGAAGATTCCGGAAGATTTGCAAAGAAAGACAGACGTAATTTCTATGTAACAGCACGCGGCTCAACATTCGAATGTGCCGCACTCTTACTTTTCTGAAAGATGAAGATGAAATATCATCGGAGATATTTGAAGGAGTCAGTAAAGAGTATGATTCCCCAGTTTGCCGTAGGTTGTATCTACGGCAGGGTTGGCTGCCGGTATCCGACCGGCAAATGAAGTTAATCAATTCTCCGTCCGCGATGAGTCTCCCGCTTTTCGCGGAGGACTCATCGCCATCAGGGAACGAAATCTGACATTAGATCACAGCTTGGCGTAGCCTCCTTCTCCGTCACACTGCCACGCAATTTCCAAACTGCCAAAAATACCCTGCGCCCTCAAAGTTGTCTCACGAATCTGCCCCCGCCTACAGTAGGCAAGCCCGCCTGCCGCAGGCAGGTTCAGACAAAAATCTATCACACTACGGAAAACGCACTATCATAAAAACTCACCACCCTTCAATTCAAAAAGTCGAAGGACATTTGTGCCCAATCCTAAAAAAACTATATCATGCTAAACGAAAAGAAACACCAAGCAAAGACCCTCTTCTTCCAATCAGAACTAAACAACAGCCAGATCGCATCGCTATTAAATGTCAGCCGCCGCAGCGTATCTACATGGGTAAAAGAGGGCGACTGGTACCGGCTCAAACAATCAGCAAAATACCTGCCGTCCATGTTAGCCGAGAACTGTTACCATATCATCGGGCACCTCACGGAAAGTTACCTGTCCGAGAGCCGAATGACCAACCCCATCACATTCAAAGAAATAGAAGGCCTGCACAGACTCACCCTCACGGCAAAGAAACTGCAGAATCGCTGCACCCTAAACGAGAATATGGAACTCTTCGGTTACTTCATGGAGATGGTCTCGAAGCGCGATCCCGAACTCGCCCACAGCATACACCCTTATATAGATGAATTTATTTCTACGCGTGCCTCGGTTTACACCCAACACATACAGCCCGATACATTTAACGCCATGGGCAGAATTCCTGTCCCCGAGGTCGATAACACCGAACAACAGTTAGATCGTCAGGATGCGTATCTCAGCGACCCCGATCTTATAGAAGCATACAAACAATGGGGCATCCCCCACCCCTACGACGA
Source organism: Chitinophagaceae bacterium (assembly GCA_014879545.1). Lineage (GTDB taxonomy): Bacteria > Bacteroidota > Bacteroidia > Chitinophagales > Chitinophagaceae > Nemorincola. The sequence continues at coordinate 2,698 of JACSRV010000034.1, forward strand.
ACAACCCTCGTCAGGCGAGCCAATACCACCCGTAACTAAAGAAGAAAACAGCGGCGAAGAACCGCAAAACACCGTCTCCAACTTCCCACTCCGACTCAGAGGTGGGAAGAAGTGCGCAGTTTTTGGGAAGTAAAATGCAGCAAACTTCCCACACACCCATTGAAGATCAACAGATTCCACCCGGAAGAGCTCAAAAAAATAATTCCGTCGGCAATCAGTCTATTACATTTCCTGTAAAGTCTTCGCCAATCAGTAATACTTCGTCCGTCCGGGAAGAGATTCCTATAAAAACTACATGACCCACCATTATCGGATGTGTTAACTTAAATTATACTTAAGGATTCACCTATTGGGGGCTATAGGCCGCACACGTATCAAACCGTCAGCAATTCATGATTTTATAACCTCACCTTCCGTTGCACAGTTGTACTTTAGTCGAAAATATTAAAATGAGTATTCCGGTAGTTGACCTTTCACATTTTACATCGCAGAACGAAAATCTGAAAACTAAGTTCGTAAGTGACCTTGGTAAAGCATATGAAGAAGTAGGATTTGTAGCGGTTAAGAATCACGGCATCTCTGATGATCTGATATCAAGAATGTACACCGAGGTCGAGCACTTTTTTAGCCTTCCTGAGGCAACCAAAAGACAATATGAGATACCCGGGCTTGCCGGACAGCGTGGATACACATCGTTTGGTAAGGAGCATGCCAAAGGATTTTCATCTGCCGATCTTAAAGAGTTTTTTCAATTGGGTCAGGAGAATGTACCTGGTTCATTGCTTGATGTCCCCTATCCCGATAACGTTTTGGTCGCCGAGGCGCCGAAGTTCACTCCGGTGTTGCTGGAAGCATTCAGAAGTTTTGAAAAGACAGGTCTGGATCTGATGCGCGCTATTGCATTGTTTCTTGAGCTGGACGAACACCATTTCGACGATCAGCTGATAAACGGAAATTCTATCCTTCGCGCAATATACTATCCACCTATCACTTCAGAACCGGCTTCTGCCATCCGCGCCGAACAGCACGAAGACATAAACCTCATCACCCTCCTCATAGGTGCCTCAGCCGATGGTTTGCAGATACTGAATATGCAGGGCGAATGGGTATCCGTTACTTCCCTGCCCGAACAGATCGTCGTAAATGTTGGCGATATGCTTCAGCGACTCACCAACAACCGCCTCCGTTCAACCACGCATCGGGTCGTAAATCCTCCTAAAGAAAAGTGGTCTTCTCCGCGCTACTCTATTCCGTTCTTCTTTCACCCCAAACTCAACACAAGTCTGGCATGCCTGGAGAGCTGCATATCCGAAAGTAATCCCAAGCAATATGTAGATTATACCGCCGGTGAATACCTTGATGAGCGTCTGCGGGAAATAGGTCTTAAATAGAATGGCAAAGACTTTATGCTCACCTACCACTCACTTTCCCTTCATGGTGACTAATCAGGATAGTAGTACAGGCAATTTATCATGGTACTCTTGTTTCATAGTCTGCAGAAACACGAAAGGAACACCGTATTGGTGTTCCTTTCGTGAATATATTAACGAAGTAAATACTAAAGCCACACATACACATCATCACCATCCAATGGCACACCAATTTCTATATCGGTAATGCGCTCATATTCTACGTTCAGTACTATCCAGCTCTTCTCATTCATATAGGTGTCAAAGAAATCGTAGTTCTCTTTCTGCCAGCCCTTAATGCTCTTCATTGGTCCGTCCAGTATCTTCTTCACCAGCTGATCCAGCAAAACTTCGCCACCAAATGTTACTTCAGGGTTCGACGACCGTATATAGCCTAGCCTGTCGTTCTCATGCTTATAAAATGTAAGCATCATACGCAGCCCATTATACTGGTAGATGAACTCATCTTCTTCGTCATCGGCTACAAATATCCTGTCGGGTTTGCCCAGCTTCGCTTCTACAGTTGCCGGCAGCATGCCGAATGTAAGCTCTCCCAATCCTTTTCCTGGTTTCAGTTGCATGGCGCAAAAGTAGTTCATATTCGTCATAGGTAGAATGCCACCGTAATTGACACTGCCCTATCTGAAATTCCTGCCTCCATGAAAAAGGTCGGCCTGAGTTACTTTTTTTACTCTTTGGTCTTTTTCGGCATATCTGTCCGGGTCATCCATCCCTTCATCCGCCCGCGATAGGGGTATATCCGGCAATCTTACCGGTGCTCGTTCCACCATCTGTCCCAGCAATACCGATACATCATGGCAGCGTTTCACCACCACATGTATCACTTCTCCTTCTTTTTGCACCTTTCCTTCCACCATCAGTAGTCTTGCACGCACTATTTCTTTCCGGTACTTATCAAACATCTTTTTGAACACCACCAGATTAGCCGTTCCGCTTTCATCTTCAATAGTAATGAAACAGATGCCGCTTGCAGTGCCGGGCCTCTGCCGCACAAGAATCAATCCGCTCACCTTCACCTCCGTGCCATCGGCGCAGTGGAGCAGATCAGCAGTACGCACATTATTCAGCATGGTTAGTTTCTCCCGCACAAAACCCACAGGGTGCGCCTTTACCGACAATCCTGTCGCGCCATAGTCCTGCAATACATGTTCCGGCAGGCTCATTGCAGGCAGTTCTATACCCTGTTCTCGCTTTGCTTCGGGCAATTGCCCTTCATACATACCGTTCGGTCTGTCGGCCAAAGCAGCCACTTGCCATAGTGCCTGCCTGCGGTCCAGCCCCATAGACCGGAATGCATCCGCATCGGCCAGTCGTTCCATCACAGCCAGAGTGACACCGGCATCCATCACCGATTGCACCGTTTTGTATCCTACTCCCCTGTTTGCAACCAACAATTTCAGATCATCTTCGTGCAGTCCCTTTACTTGCCTGAATCCCAACCTGATGGCACAGTACTCACCACTCTTCCCTTCCAGAGTATTGTCCCAATAAGACAGGTTCACATCTACTTGCCGTACAGTTACTCCATGTTTCCGGGCATCTATTACTATTTGCGCCGGTTGATAGAAACCCATAGGCATGCTATTGAGTAATGCAGTGGCAAACACATCAGGGTAATGACACTTCAGCCAGCACGATACATATACCAGCAATGCAAAGCTTGCCGCATGACTTTCGGGAAATCCATAACTGCCGAAACCTTCCAGTTGCTTGAATACCCTTCTGGCAAATTCCTCCTTGTATCCTCTCTGCGTCATACCATCCACCAGTTTTTTCTCAAACTGGCTTACCAACCCCTTCGCCTTGAATGTGGCCATACTTCTGCGCAACTGGTCAGCTTCTCCCGGAGTGAAACCTGCTGCAACTATAGCTATCTCCATGGCCTGCTCCTGAAACAGCGGCACTCCCAGCGTGCGCCCCAGTATATCTTCCAGTTCTTTTGACGGGAACTCCACAGGCTCTTCACCATTCCTTCGTCTCAGGTATGGGTGCACCATATCGCCCTGTATAGGACCTGGCCGCACAATAGCCACTTCTATGACCAGATCATAAAAGTTCCGTGGCTTCAACCTCGGCAACATAGACATCTGCGCACGGCTTTCTATCTGGAACACACCAACTGTATCGGCATGACTCACCATTTCATACACAGCAGGGTCGTCCTGCGGAATGTTTGCCAGCGTAAACTCCTTTCCATAATGCTCCCGCGCCATATCGAATGCCTTTCTGATACACGTGAGCATACCAAGCGCCAATACATCCACCTTCAGGAATCCTAAAGCCTCTATGTCTTCTTTGTTCCATTCTATACATGTCCTCTCTTCCATGCGCGCATTCAGCACCGGACAAAGGTCAGATAGCTTTCCCCTCGTTATCACAAAGCCTCCTGTATGCTGCCCCAGCTGTCTGGGGAATCCTACATATTGCCCCGTTAGTTCTAACACCTTGCGCAACAGCAGGTCATTGGGATCAAACCCCTCTGCCGACATGCGTTTACCCGTCGCCCAATCATCTGTAAACTCCCATGTAGATTTAGATAGTCTGTTTATAGCGTCTACCGACATACCCATCGCCTTCGCAACATCCCTGATAGCCCCCTTCATGTGCAGTTGTGTCACAGTGGCAACAATTGCAGCCCTATCTCTGCCATATTTCCCATAGATATACTGTATCACATCCTCCCTGCGTTCGTGTTCAAAATCTACATCTATATCGGGCGGTTCGTCTCTTGCATCCGACATGAACCTGGCAAACAACAACTTGAACTTAGACGGGTTCACAGACGTTATACCCAGACAGTAACACACAACGGAATTTGCAGCAGATCCGCGCCCCTGACAAAGGATACCCTTTTCTCTTGCATAACGCACAAAATCGAACACAGTAAGGAAGTAAGCTGCATAGTCCTTCTTTCTGATGAAGTCCAGCTCGTATTTTATTGTAGTTTCGATCTGTTCCGGCAATTGTTCTCCGAAGTGCGCCCTAGCGCCATTCCAAGTATGTAGTTCCAGCTCCTCCTGCGGAGTCCTCCCGTCCGATGTTATCTCCTCGGGATAAACATATTTCAACTCATCCAGCGAAAAAGTGCAGGCATCGGCTATTTCCATTGTCCTGGCTATAGCATCTTTATACTGTGCAAAAAGCCTGTTCATTTCCTTTTCCGGCTTCAGATACCTTTCGGCATTCTGGTGCAATTTATATCCGGCACTATGAATGGTGCATTTTTCCCGCACACAGGTCACAACGTCTTGTAGTTGCCTCCGTTCAGCATTGTGGTAGTGTACATCGTTCACAGCAACCATTGGCGCCCCCGTTTTCTGCGACAATTGCCACAACCGATAAAGCCGCTTATTATCATTGGCCATGTACGACCTGGATGCAGCCAGATATAGCTTATCTCCGAAATGCGCTTTATATTCTGTTACATCAGATTCAAATTCTTTGGTGAACATGTATCCTTCCGTCAACTCATAGGGAGGTATCACTATAAAGATGATCCCTTCAGACGCCGCAAATACATCTTCTTTATAGAGGAAACAATCACCCTTTGGAGCCCGCAGATTTCCTTTTGTCAGTATGCCTGATAACCTTGCATATGCCTTGCTGTCAGTCGGATATGCAAGCAGACTCGCACCATCTTGCAGGTCCAATCTGCACGCCGGTATAAACCCAATCCCCTTTGCTTTAGCAGCCACATGTCCCCGCACTATACCTGCCAGTGTGTTACGGTCGGTTATTGCTATTTTTTTATAGCCAAGTTTCGCTGCTTCATCTACCATTTCTTCAGGGTGCGATGCGCCCCGAAGAAAACTGAAATTGGTGGTCGCCTGTAATTCTACATATCCCATAACTCACTCACTTTATCAGGCAAAAAATCCGTGCATGAACCATTTGGGTTCTGTGCTTCCGTAATGCCCCGAACGGAATAACCAGAACCTCGACCCCTGCTCGTCTTCCACACAATAATAGTCACGTTGCAGCCCGTCAGCGATCCACCATTCCTGCTCTATTCGCTCGGGCCCATCGGCCTTTACTACCTGGTGCAGTTCCCCCTTGTATCGGAACAACATAGGCGGATAGTCTGGAATTGGAACCGTCACATCAATTACTTCCGGCACAGGCAGCAGGCATACAGGTCTGGGTATGTCTTTTCGCCATATAGTTACCGGCTTTTCATTCAGGCTGCCTGCTATTCTCACAGATCTTTCAGGCCAGTAATGCTCATCAGGCAGATATCTTTTTATGGTGTCGCTACCCACCTTTCCCGCAACCCTGTCTATCAATTCACTCAATTCCTTGTCGGTATTTGCTTTAGTACTCCACAGTGCTTCCTGTTCTGGTGATAGTGCCTCAACAATAGTAGCTTCCAGCAAAAACAGTTCTATTCCCAGATCAGGTTCAATGTTGCATATCTCCTGCTCAAACAATTTATATAGATGCGGCACATCTCTTGATGGTCTGCTTGTACCTATCTTCACTTGTTGCACATCTCTGTCCACCCTGTAACAGGTAAGCACACAATTGCGCAGTCCCGCATCTTCATTCGCCAGCCTTCTGCACAATTCTTCCAGCATTGATCTCAATATGTGCTCTAAGCCCGCAGCCGTCCTCACCGGATCCAAACATGGCTTCCTTACCTGGTGCGGCACAACCGGCTTTATAGGGCAGATAGGTTCTATGGCCTGTCCTAATGCCTGGTCCAGCCTCATCAGCAATATCTCGCCAAACCGTCTTGCCAGTGCCCGCCTTGGCATGGCCATAAAGCTTCTTATCTCATATAGCCCCAGTTTATGCAATTTACTCAACACATCTGCCGGCAATCTCAAAGCATCTGGTGGCAATGGCATCAACGCCTCCGTCAGTTGTCCGGTTGCTACTATCACATCACCCGGCACGAAATGTGCCATGGCCCATGCAGCTCCCACAGTATCCGCCATACCGGCGTTTGCATGATACCCGAAAGCCCTCAATCTTGATAGTATCTCCTTCAGGTAGGGCACCTCTCCACCCCATAGGTGCGCACAACCACTTATGTCCAGTATCAGTCCGTCCGGCGGGTCAGCAGCTACCACAGGGGTGTACCTGATACACCATTCTCCCATTGCAAGTAATGTGGTTGCAACAAGATCATTATCATGGTCCAGCACCTGCAACGATGGAAGTATGGCTCTGCAATCGGCTACAACCATTCCGGCGCGCACCCCATGTTTATATGCCACTGCATTTACCGACTTCACCACCATACGCCCGTGCTGTGGCAACGCCATTGCAAAGGGCACCTCCTTCAGTTCCGCCCGCCGACGCACCACCCTATCCGCCTCCAGAAAGCGGAACCATATCACTACAAATCGCCTGGGCATATTATCCTGTTTTTCGGGTGTGTATCTCCGGTAGCGCAATGATGGTTTTGGGCACATAGCACATCATACCGTTGCGCCATTCCAGCACCCAGCTACCCGGCTTGCCATTGCGCACCTTTTGTAATTGCACATGCCAGCGGGGCATCCCCAGTCCAGGCATACCGTCATCGGCCATGCTCATCGCAGGTGTTATTTTCCACCTCGACACACACGCTACTGTATTTTCAGTTCTTGGGTTCCTCCGATGAATGAATCCGGTGACACTGCTTCGTTCCACTGCCAGTTGCAGCCTTCTCGATTCCATAAAACTCAGCTCGCCTATCTCTCCTACCACCAACTGCAAAGCATCGCATTTCAGCGCTTCTTCTATTGTCCACAACACATCCTTTTTTCGCGGCGGATCTATAAATATCACCCTGTCCGGCGTTATACCGAATTGTGCCAACGCCACCGGGTATACAGTTCGTTTCGCCCCCACCCAAACACATACCCCCGATGCAGGCATTAACTTACCCGCAACACCCATCATAAAACCATTGGTTGCAGCTGCGGCTCCCATATCATAGCTGATGAATTCATGCACTGCCGCCCTCGGGAATTCTTTACCCGGAAATGCATCCTCTATTGCGCCAAGCCCTGTTACACTTTGTTCATTCAGTGTTGCAGCTCCGCCACGCTGCATGGAAAGGACCTCCTTTTGCAGCGCCTTCACAATATCTTCCTTCTTCAACAGCGGTTCCATACAGGGGTGTTTATGAACTTCAGAACAAAATTATTCCGCTGTTCATTCACTTAGATATTCCCGTCTCAATTTGTGGATAAGTTCCTCCCCCTCCTATTCAGTTCAGAGGAAATATTCAGCGTTTTGTCCGCTCTTTTGTTGGTTTCTTTTCGTCTGTCTTGCTCGATTCTGCAACCATAGACAGCATAGTGTCTATCTCTTCCGGAGTGAAGTAGCGCCAGTGTCCCACAGGCAGTTTACCTAGTTGCACATTCATGATGCGCACCCTTGTCAGGGTCATTACCTTGTAGTCAAGGTGTTCACACATACGCCTAATCTGCCGGTTCAGTCCCTGCGTCAGTATGATCCTGAAACGTCTGCCTCCTTCCTGTCGCACAAAACACTTCTTTGTTACAGTGCCCAGCATAGGTATGCCATTGCTCATCTTCTGTACAAATTCGGGCGTTATTGCTTTATCTACCGTCACTATATATTCCTTCTCATGGTGGTTCGATGCCCGCAATATCTTGTTCACTATATCCCCGTCATTGGTCAGGAATATAAGACCGTCCGAATCTTTGTCCAGCCTTCCTATCGGGAAGATGCGCTTCGGATGGTTGATAAAAGAGATGATGTTGGTCCTGTCTTTCAGGTCGGTGGTTGATGTAACACCTACCGGCTTATTGAATGCAATGTATATAGGTCTGGTTGCCTTGAATGCACTCTTAATTGGTTCGCCGTCTATGGCCACTTTATCGCCCGGCGACACACGTGCGCCCGGCAGCACCAGTTCGTCATTCACCGTCACACGGGCCTGTTCTATCAGTTTGTCAGCTTCTCTTCTCGAGCAGAAACCCGTTGAGCTGATATATTTATTCAGGCTTATTTGTTCGTTAGACATTCGGGCAAATTTATTCAAAATCTATCACATCTCTTCTCTATTAGCACACCGCCAAGCGCCACACGTCTTTTATCGTTATCTTTGGCTTTCACGCTATAACACACATTTTTAGCAATAACATAAACCTGATGCCGATGGTATTTCCAACAGAATACCGAATATTTGCAATCAGGAAAATCTCGATCTATGCTTCATAAGACCAAAATTATCGCCACAGTAGGCCCTGCTTGCAATACTTCCGAAAAACTATTGGCACTCGTTCAGGCCGGTGTCAATGTCTTCAGGCTCAACTTCTCTCACGGCACTCACCAGCAACATAAAGAGGTTATCGACCGCATTAAGGAGATCAATAGTACCTACCCTTTCAACATAGCTATCCTTGGCGACCTGCAGGGACCTAAACTGCGCGTAGGCACAATAGAGAATAACGCCCTCGACCTTAAAACTGGCGACCGTTTCTACTTCACCAACGAAAAATGTATCGGCAATGCCGAACAGGTCTATCTGTCTTACCCCAACTTCCATAACGATGTGAAGGTGGATGAGAAGATACTGCTTGATGATGGTAAGATAGAGGTAGTGGTGAAGGAAATAAACCACGACACACACCGTGTACTCGTAGAGGTTGTATCGCCGGGTGTACTCTCTTCCAACAAAGGCATCAACCTGCCTGATACTAAAATATCATTACCTTCTCTTTGCGAAAAAGACCTTCAGGACCTCGACTTCATCATAAGTCAGGATATCGACTGGGTTGCGCTTTCGTTTGTCCGCACACCCGATGATGTGAAGCAACTCCGCGAGCGCATACGTAGCCGCAACAGCAATGCCAAGATAATTTCCAAGATCGAGAAACCCGAAGCACTGCAGCACCTGCGCGAGATCATTCTTGCTTCCGACGCGGTGATGGTGGCACGTGGCGACCTGGGTGTGGAACTGCCGCTTGAACAGATACCAATGATCCAGAAGAACATTGTGCGCAAGTGCATCCACAGGGCCAAGCCGGTTATCATAGCCACCCAGATGATGGAGAGCATGATTGACCGTCCGCGCCCCAACCGCAGCGAGGTGACCGATGTGGCAAATGCCGTTATGGAAGGCGCCGATGCTGTTATGCTGAGCGGTGAGACCGCTATGGGTCAATACCCCGTTCAGGTCATCAAAACGATGGTCAATATCATTAACGAAGTAGAGAAAGAGGAAATGGTCTACAACCGCAACCTCACACCGCAGGCGCACTCACCATCATTCCTCAGCGATGCGCTCTGCTACAACGCTTGCGAGATGGCCCGCGACATCAAGGCCGATGCACTTATTGGCATGACGCAGTCGGGCTACACAGGCTTCATGTTGTCCAGCTACAGGCCGCACTCCAACCTGTTTGTGTTCACCAAGACACAGAGCCTCATCAATCAGCTCAGCCTCAGCTGGGGTGTACAGGCTTTCTACTACGACAAGGAAGAAGGTATTGACGAGGTTATCGCCGATCAGCACCAGATCCTTATAGAAAAAGGATTGTTGAAACCGGGCAATGTGGTAGTGAATACCGGCAGCATACCTATACAGGCGCACATGCCCACCAACATGCTGAAGGTGACACGCATCGCATAGGTCTTAGCCCAGCAATGCGGGACGCTCCCTGTACACTTTAAGTACAAATTCGCCAAACAATGTGTTGGCCCAGGCAAACCATGGCCGGCTGAATTTGGCTGCATCGTCCTTGTGGAATGCCTCGTGCATAAAGCCCTTACCGGCATGTGTCTTCTGCAGCGCCAGCAGGCAATTCCTAATTTCCTGCTCGTCTTTGCTGGTGATGCCCCGCATAACTATGCTGAGTGGCCAAATGTAGTCTACCCCCACATGCGGACCGCCAATACCCTCTCCCGCTGTCCCCTTGAAGTAGAACGGGTTCTTTGCCGATAGCACAAACTTCCGGGTGTTCTTATACACCACATTGTTTTCCATGCCCGGCACCAGGTATGCCAGCGACAGCAATGATGGCACATTGGCATCATCCATCAGGTTCACACTACCCATGCCGTTTGTCTCGTAGGCATATATCTCGCCCAGTTCGTTGTCTATGTGGGTGGCGCAGGCATTAAGTCCTTTTATCAGGTCATCGATCAGCCCGTCAGTTTCAGCATCATTCGTTATGCCCTTCGCCCTGTATATAGCTTTCAGTTGTTTCAGGCTTTCCAGCGCAAACAGGTTCGAGGGTATCAGGTACGGAAATACAGTAGCATCATCACTCGGTCGGAACATAGAACAGATCAGCCCGTTCGGTTTCACCGGGTAGCCATAGCCACCCAGCGGCAGACTGTCAGTCGCATATTCGGTGCGGCGCATAAAGCTATATGGGCCCTTTCCCTCCTTTCTTTGCTGCTCTTTAAAGGTTTTCACCACCAGTTTCATAGCGGCCTGCCATTGTTCGTCAAACACACTGGTGTCACCTGTGGCCTTCCAGTAACCATGTGCCAGCCTTATGGGGTAGCAAAGACTGTCTATCTCCCATTTGCGTTCGTGTATGCCCGGTTGCATTTTGGTGTTGTCGTCCTTCCATTCGCTCACCTTGTAGGGGTCTTTGTAAAAGGCGTTGGCATACGGATCTTTCAGAATGCACTTTGTCTGCCGGTTGATTACCCCTGATATCAGTTGTTTCAGTGGCTCATCCTTGCTGCAAAGTGCCAGGTAGGGCCAAACCTGTGCCGACGAGTCGCGCAGCCACATAGCATCTATATCACCCGTTATCACATAGGTATCCGGTTTGCCGTCTATCACCTCAAACTCCACAGTGGTGTCCAGCGTGTTCGGAAAACAGTTCTCAAACATCCACGCCAGCTCCTTGTTTCCTATCTTTTGTTTCACCTCGGCAATAGATGCCTCCACAGCTGCACTATTGAATTTTCGCTTCTCCGGTGCTATCCGCACCACCGGGAAGCCCGCCGGTGCAGCCATCAGACTTGTGTAGCGCGATAACATCAGCGCACCTCCCGCCAGCGATGCTTTTATAATAAAGTCCTTCCTGTTCATAGTTGTTCGCTATTTCATTTTTTCTATCAGCCCCAGTAACTGCTTCTTAAATGCCCTCACCTCGGCCGACTGCTCAGGTGTGTCGTCAATGTCCAGCTTCATGCGCACATCTGCCGGGCCACTCACAATCTCCAGATAGATGCCACCCTGGTCATGTTTGTCGGGGTTGCCTATGGTCACCCGGTTTTTATTGCACAGCTCCAAAGGCACTTTTTTCAGCAACGGCATTGCAGCCTTGTGTTGTTCAGCCGTCATTTTGCCGGTGTAGGTAAAGTAGTAGGCCCAGTTCAGCGATCCGTAATGGGCGCTGTCATCCCGGCGCAGCCCTGCATTGTCCAGCTCATATACATGCACACACTTACCCTTGCACGCGCCATAGTACGTGCCAAACACCAGTTTGTCTATCTCTACAGGTTCCTGCGCCTGTAAGCACTTAGCCGTCAGCAACAAGAGTGCTATGGGGAGTATCTTTTTCAGTTTGTGTGTTTTTGTACTTGTTACTATGGTCACTTTATCTGCTTTATCACTTCCAGCACCCGCTGCTTAAATTCCCTCACCTCTGCCGACTGGTCCGGCGTATCGTCCATATCTATACGAAAACGGTAGATGGCCGGAATAGTTTTTACAATAATATACACCCCACCCTGGTCGTGGCTATCAGGACTGCCATAGGTAACTGTGCTATTCTTCATCAGTTCGGCAGGCACCTGCTTCAGCAGTGGCAGGGCAATATTTTGTTTTGTCTTGTCCAGCGTGCGTGTAGCCTTAAAAACATATACCCAGTTCAGTTTTGCATTAGTCACGCTATCGTCTTGTTGCAGCACCGCCTGGCTTATATCATACATTTTCACACAGTTCTTCGCACAGTTACCATAATACGTTCCAAAGGTGATGCCATCCACCACGTTTTCATCATATTCAGTGTCTTTCTTACACCCTGCCAGCAAGATCAGCGACGCTATTACCGCCCATACTATCCTCATACAATTTCAATAATGTTTGAAGGTACAAAAAGCAGGACCATTTTGTGCCGTTCTATTATATGTAATTCCCTATTCATTGCTCCCGCAACCGGCATGTTTACACACTAAAAACTCCCGTTTTTTAAAAAATAAGATCGGGGGCATATTGATGTGGAAACAGCTTGATGTCAATATCTTACAAATATCCCACCACTCCGGAATTACCCCGAAAAACTCCCAAAAAACTCCCACCAATCCCGATGTATGATGTCAGTTGGCAAGTTGTGGAAATAAAAGGTTTCCTCCCTATACACATTAAAGGTAAATGTAGCAGATGTTACACTTGCAAGAGTATAGGAATGTTTTTACTGCTCAGTTTGTGTTTTATTGATCTACTTCTCAATTTTTTTTCTCTGCGCAGTTTTGGGCATTTTCATTGATTATCAATGCCCATGTGGGAAGTTTTGCTTCCCACCGCATCCCAAAACTGCGCAAAAACTTCCCACTTCTGCGCACTTGCTTCCGAAAACTGCGCATCCCGAATGCCTCGGGACAGGCCTGCTTGTTACTCGAAAAGTAACGG
>JACSRV010000011.1 GCA_014879545.1 Chitinophagaceae bacterium
CACCATGGTAGTGATCAGTTATCCAGTCATCAGAGAATTTATTGAGAAGCACCCGCAGGCAAAAGATACTATCAATAACTGGTATAGGGTAGTGGTGATGGCAGATTGGAGTAGCTTTCACGAGATAAAAGGTGTTTTCAGTAATTCGGTTGATGCCATTGGCAATGACAGATTTGTGTTTAATGTTGGCGGCGGAAATTACCGGATTATTGCAATGATATTTTTTGACGTGCGTACGGTTTACATTCGGTTTGTAGGTCGGCATGCCGAATACGATAAATTAAAAGATGCATCAATTGTTTAAACAGGTTGTATGAAAAGTGTTAAGATGACAGAAAGAAAGAAAAAGGTCAATGACATCCTTTCCGATGAGGAATATAATGCGGTAATGCGGCAGATAGATGCGCTGATGGGTAAGGGCAGCACTCATCTTACCAAGAGAGAAATGGCCACTGTTCGTAAGCTGGCTATGAAAGCACAGGCCTATGAGCAGAAGACATTCGTAGTAGATCCACCAACCACATTGGCCGGCATCATAGAAATGCGGATGTACGATCTCCGCCTGAAGCAGACCCAGCTTGCCAAAAAACTACACATTAGCGATGCGAAATTGTCGTTGATAATGAGTGGCAAACAACGCCCCGATGTAGCCTTCCTCAAAACGGTACACAAAGAACTGAACATAGACGCTAATCTCTTGCTGGAAGCTGTTTAGTAGTTTCCATTTAGCGGGTCTCGCCGACAACAACTAATAATGAGATGAATCCAGTTTGCCGTAGGTTTTACCTACGGCAGGATAGGCTGCCGGTATCCGACCTGCGAATGAAATTAATCCATTTTTATCGGAGCCAAACGTTGCTGACAAGGAATTGTCATTGCCTATCCCCATTTTACCCTTTTGCCGGCAATTCTTTCGAGTATTTACGATTGCGTAAAAGAGAACAATTTTCTATGATACTACTCAAAACTCGCTATCACAGATTTTCTTTTTGCCCGTTTTCATTCACGGTTGTAACTTGAATGATAGATGAAAAAAACGGAGCAAAACGGTATATATGGTGAATTTATTCTAATTCTCACGCGCGCCCAAACTGCGCAAAAGTGGGAAGTTTTTGCGCAGTTTTGGGAAGCAGAACTTCCCACTTTACCATTGATTATCAATAGCAAGTAGTGCAAAAGCCGAATGCAAAAAAAAGTTGGGAAGTTCGCCGCGGGGGGGGGCTTTCCGGAATTGTCAGGGCAGTTTCAAAATACCGAGCGCTATGTCATCTTTAGTCTCAATCCACTCGTTTGTGTTGCTTTTGTTCGTAAGTTTGACCACACTTTTATTAAAATATACCCAATGAAAAAACTCCTGTTGCTGCTTTCCGCAGCCTTCTTGTTGCAGCCTGCCATGGCTGCCGAAACCTGGACCGTTAAATCTCCCATGCCTGTTGCGGTCACTGCCGCCGGTGCCGCGTGTATCGACAGTTACGTTTATGTGGCTGGTGGTGTAGTTGGTGGTTCGGGTGTGAACACACTTTATGCCTACAACGTTTATACCGATACATGGTCTACACGTGCGTCAATGAGCGTGCTCGCAACGACCTTTTTGTGGTGGCATATGGTGGCAAACTCTATGCCATCGGTGGCTATAATTCTTCCGGTGGAGCCCAGAATGCGGTGGAGGAATACAACCCCGCCACCAATACCTGGACTACCAAAGCACCCATGCCTACCCCTAGGTCGCTTTTCTCGGGTGCTGCTGTAAACGGAAAGATATACGTGACAGGCGGTTGGCCGGCTACTTATGCCGTACACGAGGTGTACGATATTGCAACCAATACGTGGAGCACCAAGGCACCGCTGGCATTAGGTAAGTTGCAACTGGGCGGTGGCGCCGCTATGGGTGGTAAATTCTACTTCCTCGGTGGTAAGAACTATACCAATACTTCATTTTATGATACCTGCTCTATTTACAACCCGGGTACCGACTCATGGTCCTATGGTCCTGTGATGCCCGTGGCGCGTTTTGCTTCAGGTACCACCTACCAGCATGGGCGCATTTACCACATGGGCGGTGGTCAGGGCTATTTTGCCCATCCCAACTTCGACAACAACGTCTATCTCGATTCGGCGACAAATACATGGCAAACAGCGTTGCCTTGTCTCGCCAAGCGTAGTTACGCCATGGCAGTGGCCGCCCCAAACAACAAGATATATCTGATTGCCGGTATCGATAGCGCGGGTAACCCTGTTACATGGAACCACGAATATTCTTCAGGGCTGTTCCCGACCGGTATCAATGATGCTGTTTTGCCTGCTGTTACGGTACAGTTATATCCCAACCCCGCAACAGATGGTTTTATAGTGGGCCTGCCCGAAACTGCAGGTACGGTTACTACTGTCACCCTCACTTCGGTAACAGGCCAGCGACACACTGCTGCATGGCATGCCGGTGCGGGTCGTTTGTCGGTGCAGACCACAGGATTGGCTACAGGTGTGTATGCCGTTTCCATCACCGATGATAAGGTACGCTACGTGGCCACACTGGTGGTGCAATAGATCTACCCGAATGACTGATATTAATCATGCGGCAGCCCACAGCTGCCGCATGGTATTTAATGGTAAAAGCCTACTTTTGCACAAAATTTAAAGGGTCTGATGCGTCAATGGTGGTGGAAAATATTGTGTGGTGTGCTGGTGCTGTTCACAGTTGTGGCGGGTTTTATGATGTCCGTGCCGCGGCTGGACATTCTCAATGAGACCATCCGCAACCTGTACTTCCATGTGCCCATGTGGTTCACAATGATCGTACTGTTCACTGCGGCCTTTGTTTATTCCATTAAATACCTGCGTTCAGGAAAGCTGGAGGATGATATTTTCGCTTCTCAGCTCACCTCTACGGGCATATTGTTCAGCATTCTGGGGATGCTCACGGTAGCAGTCG